>JAHJRJ010000009.1 GCA_018830765.1 Bacteroidota bacterium
ACGGCTAAACCTCTCCATGGGATAAGTTTTCCGCCTGCATACCAAATCTCATCGCGATTGTGATCGCAAAGAATTGTGCCGCAACACCCAGCGACATCCGAATCGAGTTCCGCTGCTGCTACTAAATGATCCATGAAGTCCGGTTCGACAATAGTATCGTTATTCAAGATTAATATATAATCAACATGCTTCTCTAAAAAATATTTTAAACCTACGTTCACGCCACCGGTGTATCCCAAATTTTTACCCGTTTCTATCATTTGAAATGCTACAGAATTCCGTCGAAGTATATTTACCGTTTCTCCCCCCGATCCGTTATCTACTACCAAAATATCCTTGTTTGGGTAAATGCAATGTTTCAAAGATTCGATACACTCTAACGTGTCGGATGGACTTTGATAATTTAATATAACGATACCGACTGTGGGAAGTTCAGGCATTCTGAATCCCCCTGTTGAATAATAGGTTTCGTTCGCTGGAAGAGAATCCGATGAAATATATAAATAGCGAAGATGCTAAAGTTATTATTATAATTCCTGTAAACCAGTTCGACGGGTAAATGTTAACGAGCAAGAAGCCGACCGTGACGGCACCACATAAAAATGAAATACTTTTTATATCAAAGAAACGAATAACAATAGAAAATTTGGTTGCGATTAAATAGCTGAATCCAACAAAGAGATTCGTTAGTAGTGAAGTATAAGCAGCGCCTATTACACCGTACTTCGGAATTGCATAAAGGTTTATTAAAAAATTTATAATTGTAGCAGCAATGACAATCAACATACGTGTGTATTGACGCAGTGAGGTTGTTAGCATCAGGGCAAATGTTTCCACGCTGAATCTGATTACGATTATAATTGCAAATATTTTTAGAATCGGAATCGCTTGTTTGAAACTACTGTCAACATATAAAAGATGAATGATTTGATCACTGTATAAGAATAAAATTAAACCGATTGGGATGCTGAGCATAAAAAGAGTTTTATTCAGTAATTTTGCAGCGATTAACCATTTTTCTCTGCTGTGGTCGTGATAATTTGAAAGAACCGGTAGTAACGCATTTACGATTACATCGGGTATTACAAGCACAAAGGCGATAATTTTAAACGCAGATTGATAAATGCCTACCTCGAGGTCGCCTTTCCATAACGAAAGTAGAATCGTATCGAGTTGAAAAAATAAATATGCGAAAACAAGATGAAGTCCGAATATCGATACGGTTCGCCATTCTTGGCCCAAGCCCCTGAAGGAAAAGTGGAAAGAATTAGGTGTTAAAAGTTTATATGCTTTTAAAGCAGAAAGTATTAATCCTAACGACCGGGTTAGAATAAAAGTAAGTGCAAGGTATTGTATCGGAACTTTTAGCAATCCGAGAACGATCAAAAGAGACAGCAGTACTAAATTAATATAGAAAGTAATTTTGGTTTCATGATTGAATTGCTCTATACCTTTGAAAAGAGCAAAGAAGTAATTCGTTAAAGCTGAAAAGATAATGTTAAAACTTAATATAAGAATTAATAATTGAGTAAGCTCGCTTAAGGTTGCGAATAACGGCAATAACCAAATTCCGATAAGTGCAAAAACGGAGAAGAGTAATTTTATAGGAAAATATTTTTTAAATAAATCGGAGGCATTTACCTTTGAACGCGCAACTTGTGTAGTAAGCATCAGGTCAAGACCAAAATCTGCAAGATACAAGAACAACAAAGATAGTGTATGTGCGGCAGTAAAACTTCCGAAAATCTCAGCTCCGTAAAAACGTGCAATGCCTATAAAGAATAAAAAATTTGTTAATAGACGTGTAAAGGAGGAAAGAAAGGAAAAAAAGGAGTTATGCCTGATTCGCCTTATAACATCCATTAAATTTATCCTCTTTTTCTATTAAATCGCAAACCGAACCAATCCTTTTTAAGTGTGCTCAACATTGTATTGTATTTCGCTGGGTCGGTCTTTTCTATACGTTCAAATGTTTCTTTAATAAACACGACGAAGAAAGATATTAGAGTTGATACTACGAGAGCAAGGAGTGCATATAGAGATACTTTCGGCTTTGCTTTTCGTTCGGGCACGCCGGCATAATCGAGCACAACCACCGATGGTGTGCTTCTTCTTTCCTCTACCTTAGCTTGTTCGTACAAAGGAGTAATAAATTGCAAAATCTTATATTGTATTTCCAAATCGCGGTAGAGTCTAATGTATTCTGACCCTAATTCTGGTGCTTGTTTGAAAGGTATCAAAATTTTCATCTGGTCATCGCCCCCTGATGTTCCTGAGTTCATCTCACGGATTTTCTTTTTTAATTCTTGCGCTTCTATCTTTGCAAATGCTACGAGTGGGCTTTCCTCTGAAAGGGTTCGTTTCATGATATTCAGTTCAACTTCTTTCAAAGTTAATTTACCAACAATTTCGGCGCCTGCTTTTATAGATGCTTCTATTTGCTCCGGCATAGCAATTACACCAAATTTCCTCTGAAATGTTGTTAAAGCTTCTTCGCTCCTTTTGATATCTTCTAAATTTTGGTTGTATCTTTGTTCAATAAATTCTCTGTTCCCGCGTGCATTTTGTACGTGCAATTCTGAATTTGTTTTATTCAGTAGTTCTACAAAATAATTAGCCATCTCTGCGGCACGTTGTGGACTCTTATCGTATACCGAAATTGTTAAGTTACCCTCATCCTGAACTTCGAATTCCACGTTGGACATAAGTTCCTTAGCTGTTTTTTCCATAGGATAGCTTGTAATCTTATAAACGTTTACTAAATCAAACTTCCTGATTACCTCGGCTAATACAGTTGAGCTTTTTAAGATAGCAATATATCTATCAGTTTCAGAAGGTCCTGTTAACGCACCCAATTTTTTACCGGGTGCGAAAGTCTTTACGAGTGAAGAGATTCCTTCAACACCCGAAAGTAAGTCGGTTTGCTCAGCCGGAAATACTGATGCTGTTGACTTGTACCATTTTGGACTAACTAAGGCTATGATTACAGTAATAAAAGTAACTACAAAAACAAACCAAACAAGAAAGTGTCTATACTTTGTTAAAATCGATATAAAATCGAGAAGAGTTAAGCCCAAAGTTTGCTTTTGAAATTCTTTTTGTTCTACCATTTCAGATTCCTTAATTTCTATTTAGTTATTTGTACAATTACTACCGCGATTCCTACAACAACACTTAATATACTTGCGGTTTGACTTAATATTGTTGTATAATATGCAAATGTCCGTTCAGGTTTTTTCGGTACCCAAATATGATCGCCCTCTTCAATGGTGGTTTCATCCAGCTCGAGCCACTGTTTTGTTTTGCCCTTAATAATTCTCACATCCCCTTTGCGTGCGGCATCTGTAAATCCTCCGCATTTTGAAATGTAATAATCAAGTGAAGCATCTTTAACTAATGGTATATGTCCGGGGGAAACAACCTGCCCAAATACATAAATTGTTCTTTTTGTTGAGGGTATTCTAATGTAATCACCGTCTTTTAAAATAATATCTTGAGATACGTCCTTGTTATTAAATAATTTTTCAAAATCTACGTTTACGATTTCTTTTTGAAGGCGCAACTCGGTTTCAATTAAATATGATGCACTGTCATCAGGGGATACACTGCCGCGCATACTCATAATGCGTTCGATATTTATTTCATCGTAAGAGACCGACCGCCTGTAAACCTCGGACATTTTTAATGAGGCATATTCTGTAAAACCCCCCGCTTGATTAATGATTTCAGATAATTTAGTTGTGTTTTTGGTTATTGGATAAGTTCCTGGATATTTTACTTCACCATCAAGAAATACTCTAAAGTCTTCCCTTAATTCTAGTTTTGATTTAATAACAAGGCGATCTCCCGGTTCGAGAGTAAAATTTTCCTTAGCACCAGACAATATGTCCTCATATGATATAAGTTCAGTCGTTAAAATTTTTCCATCCTCAGAAAGACGTGAAAATTCTATACTATCTATATTTGCTAATCGCGTAAATCCGTATGCAATTTTGATTGCATCAGTTATCAGATCTCCCTCGACAAATTCAAACCTGTTCGGATTATTTACTTCGCCATAAACACCGATTACATTTTTAACAGGATTTTTTCTTGGAACAATTACTATATCGCCTTCTCTTAAATACGGATTGTATATATCTTCTTTTGTTGCGAGAAATTTTGGAATGTCTACGCGGTGCATTGTTCCGTCACGCCGTTTGAGCACGATATTGCGAGTTGACATGTTACGGAGGATGTCATTAAGTTCATCGTATGTTTGCCGCTGTTCTAATTTATTCGCAGCTTGTATTGCTCTATCAGCGCGATCAATCGAGCTTAATGTATACAAAGCAGAGTTAAGAACATTACCACTCACCGTGACAATAATAGGTCTCGGTTCAATCAATGTGATAGATACATCGTTTGCAATATACTTTTTCTTAACTGCGGTGAGTACTATTTTTTTAACCTCTGCTAAAGTAATATCTGAAACTTTTACCTCGCCCACAGTAGGAATTATTAACGTCCCTTCGGGGGTTACCGTAAGATTAAAACTTACAGGTGGACCAATCCAAATATTTATGGCAATTTTATCCGATGGTCCCACAAAATATTTTTCCGGGTCAATAGTCCCTTCAAACGCAGTTCTTTGAGGTTGGTCAAAAATCTGTTGCGCTTGTCTTCCTTTAAAATCCATACTTTCATAAATATCCGGTAAATATTTGTCTTTTGTGGTCTGACAATCAGAATGGATATTAATAATGAATACTAAAATGATAGATATGAATATTGCAGTTCTTGATTTTTTAACCATTTACACTCCTTGAAGATTGAAATTATCTATTTTCATACAAAAGTTTGTAGTACTCCTGATATTCTCCGCTTATTATGCGTTCCCACCATTCTTTATTTTCTAAATACCAGCGGGTTGTCTCGTCTATACCTTTCTCGAAGGTATAACGCGGTTCCCAGCCGAGTTCTCTTTTTATTTTTGAAGCATCAATAGCATATCTCAAATCGTGACCGAGGCGGTCTTTTACATAAGTAATTAAACTTTCGGGTTTATTGAGTTTATTGAGTAACAGTTTAACGATATCGATATTCTTCCACTCGTTGTTTCCGCCAATATTATAAACCTCGCTGATTTTACCTTTATGAAGCACAACATCTATTGCCTCACAATGGTCGCGCACGTGCAACCAATCTCTGATGTTGAGTCCATTCCCATAAACCGGAAGCGGTTTGTCGTTGAGCGCGCTTGCTATCATCAACGGGATTAGCTTTTCGGGGAATTGGTAAGGTCCGTAATTGTTCGAACAGCGCGTGATGAGAACAGGCATCCCAAACGTGTGGTTGTATGCGAGAGCTAATAAATCAGCGCTTGCTTTGCTTGCTGCATAAGGACTGTTTGGATGCAGCGGAGTTTCCTCAGTGAATTTACCGTCAGATCCGAGAGAACCGTAAACTTCGTCAGTCGAAACCTGAAGAAATTTTTTAATTTCGTTTTCCTTAGCAGCGTCGAGTAATACTTGTGTTCCAAGAACGTTTGTTTCAATGAATACCGCCGCTCCGATAATGCTTCTGTCAACATGCGATTCGGCAGCAAAATTCACGATTGTATCTATACTGAATTTATCGATTGCATTGACGACATCTTGTTTATTGCAAATGTCGCCTTTAACGAAATGATACCGTGGGCTATTTTCGATGCTTTTTAAGTTTTCTAAATTTCCGGCGTATGTAAGCTTGTCGAAATTTACAATTGTATAATCGGGATGCGTCTCAAGCATATAATGGATAAAGTTGCTACCGATGAAACCAGCCCCGCCTGTCACTAAAATCGTCATTGGTAATTTGTTATTCGTCATTAGTGGTTAATCTATTTGAAAAATTGTATTTGGGTCGTTCTCGTGTCGGATTTCATCTACCTTTTCTTTTTTACATTTACCCATAAAGAGCCGGTTTGGGTAGTTGGTTACCATGCCCATCGTGTTCCCGATATTCTTGTAAGCATGCACAACACCAGGTGGTATGAGAACTGATTTAGGTTCATTTTCGCCAGCAATTATTATCATCTTGTTCATGTAAGTAGGAGAGTCTTTCCTGTTATCCCATAAGTATAACTTGAATGTCGAAGGTCCTATGAATCCAAACAAATCTGCCTGGTCGGTGTGCTCGTGTGGACCTCTGGTTATTTTCGGATGTGTCATTGAAATGTACGACATTACCGGAAAGTAACTTACATCAAGGTCGTCTTGCCTGTATGTTTCTATCAACCAACCTCTTGAATCAGAAAACTTTTTCAGTTTTTTTACAATTACACCTTCGATATCGGCTACTTTGAACATGATTACTTCTAAAAGTTTATAAAATCTTAATAAATTTACGAAATTGAGTCACTAAAGTCAATGTAACTTTACAGCCATGAAAAGTGAGAAGCTCAAATAGAAAGCTTCTTAAAGAAGTATCAATTGGAGGGAATAAAGCTCCTTTTTTTGTTGAATTATAATTAACTGTGGAAAATTTACAAAACTTTTGATACAAAGTCAAACATTTTAATAAGTCAATATGAAGTTGAAAGCGCCTATGGCTGTTTCAATCGAGGCGAATCCTGTTACCAAGATTACAGGAAGGTTGGGCCACTGTTTTTTAATTGAGTCGAGAACTTCCATTCCGCTCTTCTTCGGCATTTTCAAATCTAGAATTATCAGGTCGTACTTGTTCAGTCTCATTTTAAGTAGTGCTGAATCAACGTCGAAAGTTTCTTCGACTGCACAACTTTGTTTTGAAAGTATGCGGCGAACACTATGGCAAACTATCGGTTCATCATCGACCTTTCTTTTTCTTTTTTCTCAATCGGACATTCACCAACACATTCCCTGCCTTCCACTACCACGTGTCGGCATTCCCGTTTCCCAAGTTGGCAGTATGCTTTGATTGCTGCTTTCTTCGCCAATGGCACATCGCTGTGCGTTAAGGCTTCTACGTATTCTTTCGATGTATATTTTGTAACTTCACTTTCGCTGAACGGCATATCGACATCGATTATGTCGTTCGTATCTTGTTTCGGAGCTTGCTCATTCGTTTTTTTTGCCGTTATTGTACTATTACTTATCACTAAATCGAATTCCGCCTCATCGATTTTCTTTACAACTTCGTGATAAAATCTTTTTGATACTTTTGTGTTAAATATCTACGTCTCGTGCTGCTTTCGAAATATTCCAATCATCCCTGATTAACGATTCGAGAATGATATGTTTTTTTAGTCTTTTTAAGTCCTCGCTGGTTTTCGGCACTATTGAACCGCTGCGGAAATCGGTTTTGAATAAAGCCGCCGAGATATGCACTGGTTCGATCTCATCGCCTTCAACAAAGATTGTCAACTATACATTGCAAGGTGCGATTGTGCAGCATCCTCGATAATCGTGAACCCATATTTACTTGAAAGCATTTGGATAGCATCCATCTCTGCCGGTTGACCATAGAGGTGAACAGGAAGAACTGCCTTGATTTTTTCTCACGAATCGGGAGGCCTGCCTGCCGGGGCTGACCAAAAAGTGGAAGATTCCTTGTAGTGCGAACTTTAGTTCGCTTAAATTTCATCAAAAAGCGAAATGAATTTCGCTCTACATCCCTCTCAAAGAACTTATTGGTCACCCTCGAGGCTAGCCGCAGGCAGGGGGGAAGGTCTACGAATCTATCCGAAAAGATAAAAATACTCAAAACTTGTGTGTCATCGTCCCAGCCCGATCCGCCTTAGGCGGAGCTGGCGGGCATACGATGACACAAAAATTGAATAATGAATATTGAACCCCGATTTTATCGGGGTGAACACCGAATTTCGAATTACGAAGTAAATACAGTTCATCATTCATTATTGGGTGTTCGTTATTCGATATTCGCTGCGTTTAAAGTTTTTTATTATGACAACAAATAACCTTTAAAACTTGGGTGTCATCGTCCATACGATGACACTAAAATTCGTTCGTTTTGACCAATTTACTGTCACGAAATGGTTTATGACAGCCTTCGCTTAGACTTTTCGGACAAATTCTACGACCTCATAGAGGGGTGAGGGTATTTTTTTCATTTCACTGGTTTCCGATGTTTTTTCTCAGCAATCGGTGCCCACATGCCGTAGCTCTCATCTTGAACACGGCATTTCCCTTCGGATGTCCAAGTGAAGCCATAATTATATCCGAACCATAAATATTTATCTCCGCCGCCATTTTCGGTTGTGATGATATAACGTGCGTCCACATTACCAATACCTAACACTTTTCCACCTGGCATTTCTTGATCACCCTTGCTCGCATCGAATGGAATCCATCCATACGGCGGCAAGTAAACTTCAGTCCAGCGATGGAAT
>JAHJRJ010000124.1 GCA_018830765.1 Bacteroidota bacterium
AGAAAAGAACCGGCTATTGATTATACCGAAGAATTTCAGCGCCAATTAAAACAAACAGCTTTTGATTACGGAAATTCATTTGCTCAATATTCTGCGGTAAAAATTCCTGAGGTTCACGAGATTGGAATTTTTGGAGAGGGCGTTCTGGTCGGAATGCTCGATACCGGCTTCAGGTGGAGGGTTCACGAGTCGTTGATGAGGACTAACGTTATAGCCGAAAGAGATTTCATTAACAACGACGACACAACAGCCAACCAGCCGGGCGATCCGTCAGACCAAGATTCACACGGAACCTTAACGATGTCTATACTCGGGTCTTACATGCCGGGTAAAATAATCGGACCGGCTTTTCAATCGAGTTTTATACTTGCGAAAACGGAATACGTTCCAACAGAAACACAGATAGAAGAAGATTGGTGGGCAGCTGGAATTGAGTGGATGGAAAGCAATGGCGTTGATGTAGTGAGCAGTTCAGTTGGTTACAATATTTTTGATGGTGGTAGCGGCTATAGCTGGGATAACGGTGATTTTAATGGTAAAACTGCAGTAACGACGAAAGCTGCAGCACGCGCCGCACGACTTGGCGTCGTTGTAGTTACAGCAATGGGTAATGAAGGAAACGGAAACGGCATTAAAGGAACATTGTTATGTCCTGCAGATGCCGATAGTATTCTCTCAATAGGTGCGGTAACAATTCCCGGAACACTCGCATCCTTTAGTTCAACGGGTCCAACAAACGACAGTAGAATTAAACCGGATGTTGTTACGCCGGGTGTCAGTATTTATAGCGCTCAAATACCCGGTCCTGCGACTTATGGATATTCACAAGGTACTTCTGCAGCGACTCCGATTGCTGCTGGTGTGGTAGCCCTAGTCCTTTCAGCCCGACCAGAGTTAACACCGCTTCAAGTTCTGGATGCTATTCGGAACACTGCTGACAGGGTGGAGGTAAGTCGCTTTCCGAATCATCCAAATAATTTTGTAGGATGGGGGAGAGCGAATGCACTGAAGGCACTTTCATACCCGTCTGCTCATCGAAATGGAAATATTACGAGCATCGAAACATTTGTCACTAATTCAACCGGTATCTTAAGTGACTCTTTGAAAATCATTTATACGGTTAGCACAACATCCTTTGATACTTTGCCGTTCTTGAAGTTCGGTGGACAACCCACAAGGACGATTGGCAGGTATAGGGCGGATTTACTTTCATTGGACATTGGCTCATTGATCTATTTCTACATAGTGGGAATAGATTCAAACTATAGTTCATTCCGTTTACCGGAAGATACATCCAAAACTTACACTCACGTCGTTGGTTCTTCGCGAGTTATACTCGATTCACAAATTCTATATACGGTTCCTACGACATACTTACTTTCCCAGAATTATCCGAATCCTTTTAATGCCGGCACA
Organism: Bacteroidota bacterium; assembly: GCA_018830765.1. Classification (GTDB taxonomy): domain Bacteria; phylum Bacteroidota; class Ignavibacteria; order UBA10030; family BY39; genus JAHJRJ01. The sequence goes on from JAHJRJ010000124.1 coordinate 1,417, forward strand.
ACAATTAAATTCGAATCTCCACACAAGGGGGAAGGTTTCTTTGAGATATACAATATATTGGGCCAACGAATTCGTTCCTATGATGTAAACATGGTTGTCGGTCGGAATTATTTTTTTTGGGACGGTAAAAATGATGACGGTTATCATTCTCCAAGCGGAGTATATTTTTATCGCATCTACACAACAGATTTTGCCGCCGATAGAAAAATGCTACTTTTACGGTAGATGATATGCCCCTCACTTTTATCTCAATATCTCTTAGCGGCAGCGTTTGGATGTTTCTACTCTTTGCTCTATGCTCTTTGCTCTTAGCTCTTTTTTTTTATAGATACACCGTTCCACAAGTTACACTTGCCAAAAAAATATTTCTCTCGATAATCAGGTCGTTGGTACTACTTATTTTATTGTTTATAATTTTTGAGCCGATATTAAGTCTCATACATACTACGACAAAGAAACCTTCTATCGCTGTTTTAATTGATAATTCCCGCAGTATGAATATTCGTGAGGGCTCAAATTCAGACGTCGAAAACTTAAAAAAGTTTATTGCTGCAAAATCTTTGGAAAAGAACTTAGCGGGCGTAGATGTAAAA
>JAHJRJ010000125.1 GCA_018830765.1 Bacteroidota bacterium
GCATTTCATTTTCCTTTAAGCGAAGTGAACAGGCAAAAACTGCACGAGATCGAAGAGATCGAACACAAGGGCGATATGATTACTCACCGGTTGTTTAAGAAGTTGGGTTCTTCGTTTATCACTCCTTTTGATAGAGAAGACATACATCTTCTCGCCGCAGGGATTGACGATGTTATGGATAATATTCAAGGTGTAGCAAAAAGAGTTCTTCTGTATGAAATAAAATCTTTCCCGGATGTAGGGTTGCAAATTGTCGAAACATTATACGAATCTATTAATGAACTTGGCAAAGTTATACCGCTTTTACGCAATTTAGATAATAAAGATCTGATACTAGAAGCGTGCGTCAAGATAAACAGTTGTGAAAATAAAGCAGACGACCTATTCGAACATGCTGTTGCTCATCTTTTTAAAGCGTGCAAAGATCCTATTGAATTGATTAAAACAAAAGAAATATTAGTGAGCTTAGAGATAGCAACCGACAAATGTGAAGACGCCGCCAATGCTATCGAAAGTATTATCATAAAAAACATATAACCGTAAGATCTAAATATTATGCTTGAATTTACAATCTTTATAATATTCGTCGCTCTCATTTTCGATTTCTTAAACGGTATGAACGATGCTGCAAACTCAATAGCCACAATTGTTTCTACACGCGTTTTATCTCCGCGTATTGCGGTTTTTTGGGCGGCGTTTTTCAATTTTGCTGCGGCTTTCGGATTCGGAGTTCACGTCGCAACAATCATCGGTAAAGGAATAGTTGACCCGTTGGTAGTAAATCACGAGTTGATTCTATCTGCGTTGGTCGGCGCTATATTGTGGACTCACATCTGCACACACTACGGATTGCCGATCAGTGTATCACATTCTTTGATTGGCGGACTTGCAGGTTCAGCAGTCGCAAAAGCAGGTTTCGGAGCGTTAATTGTTCCGGGATTAACTAAAGTAGCTATCTTTATTGTATTGTTAATTGTAACATGGATCGTGAAGAATGGATCGCCTTCGAAAGTTGATCGTGGGTTTAGAATAGGCCAGTTGATCTCGTCGGCAGCGTTCAGCTTGGGACACGGTACGAATGATGCACAAAAAACTATGGGCATAATTACTATTCTTTTATATACAGGTGGTTATCTAGGGGCTGAATTTTACGTTCCATTCTGGGTAGTTATAATAGCCCACACAACAATTGCGGCAGGAACACTTTACGGCGGCTGGAAAGTCGTAAAAACTATGGGTATGAAGCTCACATATTTGCAACCGATAGGCGGGTTCTGCGCCGAGACAGCGGGAGCAATCGTTTTGGGAGGCACAGCTTTGGCAGGCATTCCTGTGAGCACAACTCATACTGTAGCGGGCGCTATTATGGGTGTGGGGTCGACAAGACGTCTTTCCGCAGTCCGTTGGGGAATTGCTGGTAAAATAATTTGGGCTTGGGTTTTAACGATACCAGTTTCAGGATTGGTCGGCTATGGAACTTTTTCATTAATAGATTTAGTTATTAAATTGTTTTAGTACAGGTTTAAAAATCTTATCCCATCGAAAAATATGGACGAAGCAAGTACATTAAAAAACCTTTTAAAAAAAAATTCAGTCGAAGGGACGTTATACAAGAAGTTAGAAAAGAATTGGGTGCAATGTTACTCGTGCGGTCATCGTTGTAAAATTAATGATGGGAGAGATGGGATATGCAGAGTTCGTTATAATGAGGCGGGGAAACTCTACGTTCCGTGGGGGTACGCTAATTCTCTTCAGATCGACCCGATAGAAAAGAAACCATTTTATCACGCCTTGCCCGGTTCAAAAGCTCTAAGTTTCGGTATGGTAGGGTGCGATTACCATTGTAAATTTTGCCAGAATTGGTTGACATCCCAAACGTTACGCGACCCACACTCGACTGCTCACATCGAAAAGTTTTGTGCGGAAGATTTTTCTCTCATTGCAGCCGAACATAAAGCGAAAGTAATCAATAGCACTTACAATGAGCCGTTGATAACGAGCGAATGGGCGGTAGAAATATTTAAAATTGCGAAAGACTATAATTTCGTTACGTCATATGTTTCTAACGGAAACGGTACACCTGAAGTGCTGAATTTTTTAAAACCACATCTCGACCTTTTCAAAATTGATTTGAAGGGATTCGACGACAAGAAATACCGTGAGCTTGGCGGAGTTTTACAAAACGTTTTGGATACGATCAAGTTAGCTCAAGAAAAAGGTTTCTGGGTGGAGGTTGTAACATTAGTAATTCCCGACTTCAACGATTCCGATAATGAGTTAAAACAGATTGCAGAGTTTCTTGTTTCCGTTTCTCCAGATATTCCTTGGCATGTAACTGCTTTCCATCCTGATTATAAGATGACTGACCGTTCGAGTACACCGGGTAAAACACTATTACGCGCATCAGAGATTGGCAAAGCGGCGGGGCTAAATTATGTATATGCCGGCAACTTGCCGGGTAGGGTAGGGGGAGGAGAAAATACCATTTGTCCGGCGTGTAAAGAGCTTCTCATCGAACGATACGGATATAGAATTTTACAGAATAAAATTGTTAATGGGGAATGTTTTAAGTGTAGAAAAAAAATCCCGGGCTTTTGGACTGAACCTAAGATTAAAATGAGTTAACAAATTGATTTGGAAAGCAGGTTTGACAGCCGAAAGTTCGTAGTACCTCACGATGCAATTTGATATTTAAAAAAATAGAATTTATATTGGTGCTGGAAACATGAAGGCTTCATGGAGTTCTTTGTGTGGTTTTGATTAGGTATAGACCAGTAGTACAATATGGATTTTAAGAATAAATTTTTCTAAAAAAATACTTGACAACTAAAAAATAATTTCGTATGTTAAACTATAAAATTTGAGTAAGTGAAATTAAGATAATAGATGTAAGACTATTCAAATTAATTCGCACATACAGACAAGCGGAGTTAATTGGCGAGATTTGGAAACAATGGTATTGAGAGCTGAGCCGCTGAAGTCAAATTTATCGGACATTGAGTTCGGACATGGGTTGAAAAATACGGAAATTTACACACATTAGGTGTATATACGAAGTTCATTAATTCACTAGTTAGGCGAAACGGCGGCAATAGAAAGGAGAAAAAACTATGAAAACGAAAAAACATCTCGCATTTGTTCTTCTTGTGGGTACAGCTATCCTGGTACTTCTATCATCAGTGACTGCTTACTCACAAGAAAAGCACGGCCCCCTTGCTCAAATTATCATCTACAAAGGTGAAGTTGCTGGTACGGGGACTGGTATCACAGCCTTCAAACTCACAGTTGGTGAAGAAATGACTGTCACCCTCAAAGGAGTGGACGAGGAAGGAAATGACGTTCCAATCTGGCCCACCTGGAAAGCGGATAAAGAACTTTCCATCCGAGTCGCAGAAGGCAGAAGCAAGACTGCTGTTGTGAAAGCGCTTAAGGAGGGTGCTCCAGTTTTCTTCTCAGCTGTCTATATCACAGACGATGGCAAGAAAGTAACCGGAGAAGCGATGGGAGAAGTTAAGCCTAAGCCAAAGAAATAAATTACTTACAACAAATTATTCAAACAACGCCGCCGTTTCGTCTATCACTATATGCGTGTGCCTTAGTAGGGAATTGAAAAAATGCTTAAAAAGGTTATTTGTATTTTGGTAATTTCGCATCTGCTTGGTTCTACTGTCTTTGCCCAAAGAACAGAGAAGAACGCAGACTTGCTTGCTGGTAAGTGGAGCGGAAAGATTCAATCTGAGATGAGAGCTTTTGGTACAAAGGGCGAACTAATTGCGAGAGGTAAATCTTCACTGGAAATAATTAACATTTCTGTACAACTACAAGAAAAAATAGACGCCGCTTCAGAGAAAACTTTTTCAGAAATGTTCAAGGGAAGCGTCCTAACTGCTCCCATACAGAATTCCTTCGCTGGCTGGGCAATATTCAATGGCTTAACCGAGTATTTTGATTCCAAAGGAAAATTATCCGAGCGATGGTCTTTGCCCAACAATGAAGAAACTATAAAAGTTGATGGACATTTTCTGAAAGACAATACACTTTTTATTGCCAGCGATACCGAGATATTGATGAAACAAGAACAATTCTTGCTGACACCATTTGGGTACACTGTTTATGAACATCCTGATTGGCCGGCATTTTCAATGGGCGGTTCCCCTTTGTTTCCAACAAGAACGATAAAGTTCAATTTTAAAAAAGGTAAAATAACAATCGATGATATCTGGAAAGAAGGCGGCGGAGAAATCAAAGTTACTGGGGAACTTTATCGTGTAGAACTTCTGAAAAAGATCTTCCCAAAAGACATCAAGCCTAACGAACCGATAAAGACTGATAAAAGGACACAATTAGAAATCACGATGCCATCAAAAGATGTAATCAAAGTTGCGCAAAATACGGAGGCAGTTATTCGGTCAGAAAGTTTGATGAAAGTTATGAACGGGAAGATTCACGGCTTAATAAAGAAACTTAAGCCAAAAACAAAATTTGAAGTCCATTCACCTACTTCGGTTACAAGTATTCGTGGAACAGAGTTTATGCTAAATGTAAGCAACAACATAACAACAACAGTAATTGTGCTTGATGGAGAGGTGGAGTTTCTCAGTAAGGATAGCCAAAAAACGGTGAAAGTGAGAAAGAATCAACAATCTGTTCTTAGACCACAGCAACACCCATCAGATCCAATTTCAATCAAACCGAAACGGATTCCTAAATGGTGGGAATAACAAAAGAAACAAGAATGACGAATGCCGCCGCTTCGCCTAACAACCCGCTACACGTCGTTCGCTTTTTTAAAATAGGATTATTGTGCTCACTAAATCCCGCTTGCTCCATTTTGGCAAGAGGTTATTATAGGTCGCAAGCGGGACTTCGTGTAGCGGGCGAACGTTAGGCGCAATGCTTTTTTAATAACAAAGACGAGGAATTACTAGAAAATTTTCTTACATTTATCATTGATAAATAAACTAATTTGAGAAGGAAATGTTAGATAACGAGCTAAACAATATTTTCTGCGGTGACTGTTTAGAAATACTAAAAGAACTCCCACCTGAAACTATAGATTTAATTATTACAAGTCCGCCCTACTTTCAACAACGTGAATACGGTAATGCTGGTATTGGGAACGAAAAGACCGTTGAAGAATACATTGAAAACCTATTGAAAGTTTTTAGGCAGTGCGTCAGAATAACAAAAAAAACCGGCTCAATTGTTTTCAATTTGGGCGACAAATACATTGACGGTAATTTGCTTTTAGTTCCTTACAGATTTGCTATTGAAGTTCAAAGAGAAAAGCAAGTAAAACTCATCAACGAATTGACTTGGGTTAAAATAAATCCCACTCCCAAACAAGACCCCAAAAAATTAGTTTCATCCAAAGAGCCATTTTTCATCTTTGCAAAATCAAACGAATATTATTTCAACAAAGACGCATTTCTGGAATACAAAGACAAATACTTAAAGGGAAACAAAAAGGCAGCGGGCAATGACATTGGGAAAAAATATTTTGAACTAATTGAAAAATCCAATTTATCCATTGAAGAAAAAGCACGAGCCAGAAAAGAACTATCGGAAGTCATAATGGAAGCAAAAAAGGGGAAAATAGAAAGTTTCAGAATGAAAATAAGAGATATGCACGCTCTCCCTTATGGTGGACAAGCGGGAGGACGACTAACGCAAATTGAAAACAAAGGATTTACAATAATAAAAATTTACGGTAACTCCATTCGCAAAGACATTATTGAATCTACCGTTGAAACAATCAAAGGCAATGTTCATCCAGCAGTTTATCCCGAATTTGTAGTGCAAGAACTAATAAAACTTCTAACCAAAGAAAATGATATTGTCCTTGACCCGTTTTTGGGCTCTGGAACTACCGCAGTTGTGGCAAAACGACTTAAAAGGAATTATATCGGTATTGAAATTCACCCCGAATATATTGAATATGCAAAACAGCGACTTGTTGAAATTCCTTCTTATACACTTGAATTATTTATATGAATCCAACAGGAATTTTAGATAAATTGCTTACGCAAGCGGTTGAGGTTTTAAAATCCAAAAAAGAAAGTGACTTTCCCGACATCATAAAATCCAATGTTGATGTGCTTATCAACAAAATTGACAAAAACAAATCGCTTTTATCCGCATTAGTTTCTTCTCTTATCAAAAAAATCATAGACCCGAAACAAGATATTCGCTTGCATAGAATGGACTTTAAAGGCGGGTATTCTGCGAGAACATTAGACACTTCGGTTACAGCACCATTTTTCAAAAAGTATTTTCCAAAATACGCTAATAAAGAATCTGCCTTTTTAACACTTTCAACAAGAGAGAAAATAAAATGGACCAAGAGAGAGGGACAAAATTTAAAAATTAGAGACAAGCAAGTAAAAGAAAGTTTTTTAGAGCTTTTTGACACCATTGAAAATAAAAAAATCAAACCAAAAGAATGTCTGATTTATATTTTCATCAGGCTACATTTGCTTTCACAGCAACACAAAATGGTTTTTGATGAAACCATTGAATCAGCAGATTTTTCAGAGATACTCAACATCAATACGGTTCTCAAAATGTTAGAAAGACATTTTCAAATCAAGTTAAGTTCACGGCTTCCCGTTATTGCAATCTATTCAGTTTATCAGCAACTCTTCAAAGTCGTGAAAAGGTATGACGGAAAAAAGTTAGGACAACTCAATGTGCATACTTCATCTGATAAACACGGATTTGGAGACATTGAAGTTTGGAATGAAGACAGAACTCCTTTTGAAATGGTTGAAATCAAACACAACATTCCCATTGACAGAAATTTGATTTTTGACCTTGTTAAAAAATCACAAGGCACAACTATTCAACGGTATTACATCTTGACTAC
>JAHJRJ010000126.1 GCA_018830765.1 Bacteroidota bacterium
TTATAAACCGCAAATTTTTCTTAAAATAGAATTCTTTAATCCCGGCGGTTCTGTGAAAGACAGAATTGGAATTGAGATAATAGAGGATGCTGAACGCGACGGCCGGCTTCGCCCGGGCGGAACCATCGTAGAAGCCACATCGGGGAATACCGGAGTTGCCTTGGCATTGGCAGCAGCCGTTAAAGGTTACAAGTGTATTTTTACGATGCCAGATAAAATGAGTAGTGAAAAGATTATGCTGTTAAGGGCTTTTGGTGCAGAGGTAATAATTACTCCGACGGCTGTACCGCATGAATCACCCGAGAGTTATACCGAAGTTGCAAAAAGAATTGTTCGCGAAACACCAAATTCGATTTTGGCAAACCAATTCTTCAATCCCAAAAATCCTGAAGCTCATTATAAAACAACGGGACCTGAGATATGGGAACAAACAGGCGGCAAAGTAAATTACTTTATCGACGGAGCAGGTACCGGCGGAACGATAAGCGGGGTAGGAAAATTTCTAAAAGAGAAAAATCCTGGTGTAAAAATTATCATAGCAGACCCGAAGGGGTCAATTTTGAGAGAATTCCACCAGACAAAAAAAATCCCCGACACATTCAGTCCTTATAAAGTAGAAGGTATCGGTTCCGATTGGATTCCGGGAGCGCTGCACATCGAATATGTAGATGAGATAATTGAAGTAACCGACCGCGAGTCTTTTTTGATGGCGCGTCGGTTAACGCGTGAAGAAGGAATTTTTGTCGGCGGTTCATCAGGCACTAACTTAGCTGCGGCTTTAAAACTTGCCGAACGACTGAGTGAGGAAGATGTTGTCGTCGTCCTTCTTCCTGATACAGGCGAAAGATATCTGAGTAAAATATACAACGATATATGGATGCGAGAGAACGGTTTCTTAATTCCCGAAAAAATTACTATGCGCGATGTGCTTCTTGGAAAGGCAAAAACTCTTTCACAATTGATTTCGATTGACCCAAGCGCAACAATTCAGCACGCTCTCGACCTTTTTAAAAAATACGACATCTCTCAATTGCCGGTAATTGATAAAGGCAAACCGGTCGGCAGTGTTAATGATAACGAGCTAATGTCGGCGGTTCTCGAAAAATCTTCGCTTCTTGATAAACCGGTCAGTCAAATCATGGCAGACACTTTTCCGATTATCGGCGTTGAAGCTCCAATCGAACACGCAGTAGAACTACTAACTAAAAAGCATTCAGCTGTTCTAATCGAAGAGAAGAAAAAGATTATCGGTATAGTTACACGCTACGATGTGATTGAGTATATGTCGAGATAATGGACCTAATCACTCTTATATCATTTGTCTTTGGTCTCGTTTTGTTAATAACCGGTGCCGAATTATTAGTAAGAGGCGCTTCAAAGATTGCTGCATCGGTTGGAGTTTCACCTCTTGTAATCGGTTTAACAGTTGTCGCTTACGGAACAAGCGCCCCCGAACTTGCCGTTGGCATTAACTCGGCATTCATCAACCAACCCGATATCGCACTCGGTAGTGTCGTCGGCAGTAACATCTTTAATGTACTTCTGATTTTAGGCGTTTCAGCTCTTGTTACTCCGCTTTTGGTAAAGCAACAACTGATTAAAATTGATGTACCACTGATGATAGGAGTATCTATTTTAGGTTGGGTTCTATCTTTAGACGGACAAATCAGCCGTACTGACGGTATCATATTATTTTTGATCGTTATCGTTTATACGGTCTTTTCTATACGTCAAAGCCGGAAGGAAAGCAAAGCGATCGAAGAAGAGTACGAAAAGGAATATGGCAAAGCGAAAACCAAAAATGAAGGTTCTATTATTTTTCAGATAGCGTTAATCGTTTTTGGAGTAGCTCTATTGGTTTTAGGGTCGAACTGGCTGGTTAAGGGTGCAGTAGAGCTGGCAAAACATTTCGGTATTAGCGAATTAGTAATCGGTTTAACTATAATTGCCGCAGGTACTTCTTTACCGGAGGTGGCTACATCGGTCGTAGCGGCTATAAAGGGCGAAAGAGATATCGCTGTCGGGAACGTTGTAGGCAGCAACATTTTTAATATTCTATCCGTCCTTGGGCTGACAAGTATAGTCGCGCCGAACGGAATTTCTGTATCGACCGCAGCATTAAATTTTGATATACCAGTAATGATCGCAGTCGCAATTGCTTGTCTGCCAATTTTCTTTACGGGCAATCTGATTTCACGGTGGGAAGGAGCTGTATTCCTCGGCTATTATGTCGCGTACACTTTATACTTAATCTTCGAGGCAGCTCAACACGATATGCTGCATGCCTTCAGCAACGTGATGGTTCTTTTTATTATCCCAATCACTGCCATCACACTCGTCCTCGTCATCTACAGGGAATTGAATGGAAAAAATAAAATTTTGATAAAAAAAAAGTAATTACTCAGCAGTATTAATCCCGACAAAGTCGGGACAAAATATACCACAAAATCATTCACCCCGTTGGATAACTTTCGTTGAATAAAAGATGTGCCATAAAAAAAATATCCAACGGGGCAGGAACACGAAAACTCACAATCCCGATAATATATCGGGAGAACCCTTACCCAAAGAATTGGAAATCATCGGGAAAA
>JAHJRJ010000010.1 GCA_018830765.1 Bacteroidota bacterium
CATGTTGAGCGTAGTGGATCCCGACTTGTCGGGAGGAACGAAGTCGAAACATGTTTTTGGACAACGCCGTTTTGTGGTTATCAATCACCGAACGAAGTCCCAACCGAACGAGCTGCCATAATAAGCTGCGAGTCGGGAGGCACAAGGCGAAGTTTTCCGATTGCATCTGCAATCGGAACCGTAACAACCTCACGCCGTTGTAAGCTAACCATCACGTCGAACTCACCGTGTGAAGCAGATTGAAGCGCAATAGCTCCGAATCTTGTGCCCAATATCCTATCGTAAGGAGTCGGGTTGCCGCCGCGTTGAACGTGGCCTAAAACAGTAACACGAGTTTCAAGTCCTGTTTCATCTGAAATCTTTTTGCCGACCAATTCACCGATACCTCCTAATCGCACCGGGTCAGTTCGCTTACCATCCATCTCTTTAACAACGATTTCACCGTCGGCGGGTTTTGCTCCTTCGGCGACACAGATTATACTGAATTTTGCTCCCTTGCTTCGTTTTAAGACTGAATCATAAATCTTATCCCATTTGAAAGGGATTTCCGGGATAAGAATAACGTCGGCACCGCCCGCAACGCCGGCACCGAGTGCAATCCATCCTGCATATCTACCCATTGTTTCTACCACCATAACACGATGATGCGAAGAAGCTGTAGTTTGTAAACGATCGATAGCTTCGGTAGCAACGAGTCTCGCTGAATCATGTCCGAATGTTATATCGGTTGCGTCTAAATCGTTGTCTATCGTTTTCGGAACGCCAATTATGTTCATTCCCATTTGACCGAATTTGTGTGAGATATGCATAGTACCGTCGCCCCCGATTGCAATGAGAACATCAAGCTGCCAGTTCCGATAATTTTCGAGAGCTTGTTCTGATGCGTCGATAATTCGTACACTGCCGGGTCCTCCAACTGGATATTGAAACGGATTACCTTTATTAGAAGTGCCGAGTATAGTTCCCCCAACGTTAATAATTCCGGTAACGTCGAGAGGAGATAGTTCTCGCATCCTGCCTTCGACAAGTCCTTCGAATCCATCTAAAATACCTATAACTTTTGAGTTGAAATAATTCATAGCCGGTTTCGCAATACTGCGAATTACCGCATTAAGTCCAGGGCAGTCACCGCCGCCGGTTAAAATTCCTATTCTTTTTAATATCTCCATAATACTCCTATCCCGTCGTGACGAATAATTTCTTCCGGTATGTGATGGGATATGATATTTAGTTGTGTTTTATATTTTCGTAAAAGTGGCGGCAAAAGTGATTTCATCGAACCTATGCGTAAATTCTTTGATGAACACTTTATACATTCAACCGAATCGTTAGGCAACACATAAGTACAATCCCTACACTCTAAAAGTATTGTATCTAAATTATGCTTGATTGCTATAGTACTTGCTCTACCTTCTTGTATAATCCGTAAAGCTGGTTTAAGTCCTAAACTTGCTGCAGCATTTCCGCCACTCTTGTTATTGATTTCGTCAATCAGCTTTTTTTCCAATTCTTTTTCATGTTCTTTAATGATGTTTTGAGCCGAAGTTAAAAAGTCGTTAATGTTTAATTCTTTGGTAGTTGTGATTTTCCCGATTATCTTGATGCCGTTTATCGAGATACATTTTTGGTATAAGTCGGCTTGTGTATCTAATCCTGCTATTATAATCTCTTTCACCCCGAATGATTTTTTTATATTCTCGATTGCAGGAGACGAACTTTTCCAGAATTTTTGTACTTCTTCGGAGATATGGCGTTCGACGATCTCTTTCTGGTCGCCGCCTCGTAAACCGGGTATTGCTTTTTCACGTAAAAAAGCTTCTGGTTTCAAGTGTTTAACTTGCCAAGCGAGCGTATCTTCGCCGATCTTTTCTTCCCACTCATCTATTACTTCGTTTAAGCCGATGATATAATAATGTAATTTTTCGGAATCTACTTTTACTATCCCGTAATTTCTATACTCTTCCAATATCCACTCTGCTTGTCCGAGGCTGGGTTTACCCCACCAGATTTCGTTTTTTACATTAACTTTAGGTTGAGAAATCTCAAAAAAATCGGCGCTTGCAAACATAATCAAAGACTTACCTGTTGAAATATGGTGTTTAGCTTCTTCTAGTACTTTCTTCTGAAGCGCGTCGAATTCTTTTTGCAGTCCAGATGATATATCTTTTCTCGTGTTTTTTAGTGAGTCCTTCAGCCAAATCATCGCCGCCGAACGATTGCGCCCAACTACTGTAGGGTCGGTATCTATGTAAACACTTAAAACAATATCCGAATTAACGATAATCATTTTTTCAAATAAAGCTCTCAATTTTAACATAGTAATTCCTCCTTAAGTTAAAATTTTTATTTTTTAACCCAAATAATTTTCTTTTTCCACAACATCAAAATTTCTTTTCCTAGCCGAGGCTTGACAGAAGAATTAGGGATTTCAGAATGAATTAAAAAGAACGCTTCGTTTAGGTACGAAGTAAGCTCATCCACATCTACCGAGAACGGAGGACCGCCTTCCCTTTTGTCGGTCGGGAAAAATAAACCGATTAAAATACCGCCGGGTTTTAATAATGCTTGAATATTGTCAAGATATTCTTTACGTCGAGCGGGGTTAATCGAGCAATATGTAACATACTCCAATGCGAAGTCGAATTTATTTAACATCCTGCCGGGGAGTTCGAATAAATCGACATTATGAGTTGTTATATTGACTTTCGATTTTTTTGCTAACTGACGCGTTTCGTGAATTACATCCGGTGCGAAGTCAAGAGCAGTAACGTCATAACCAGCTTTTGCAAATAAAACCGCATCGTGGCCCTTACCGCATCCCAATACTACAACCTTACCGATTTCATCTAACTTTCCCGATTTGATTAGTTCTTCAAATACCGGTATGCTGATATCTAATTTTTCATCCATTTTTATTCTTTAAATTAATTATTTTCTAAAATTGTTTCCTTCCGGCATACTTTATCGAATTTACAGTGTCTGCACGATTTTTCCATTTTTTCTTCTGTCGTGATTTCAAATTTTCCGGCAGCTATTGCGTCTACATAATCATTAACATATTGTATTGATTTGTTTATGACATCTCGTAACGCTTCATCGTTTTCTAACAATGTTTGTTTATTTTTAAGAAAAGCTTTGCCGTTTAATTCTTTGTTACCGATTGGGACTTTTTCTTCTACACGAGCTCCAAGTAAATAGTAGGCGCCTGCAGCCGGTTTTAATGCTTTTTCGAATTTTATTAGAACCTTTTCAATTACGTAAAGATATACAGGCAGTTGTAAGCTTAAACCTTCTATGATGTCGGAAAGCGACGGTACATCTTTGCCGGTTTTGTAATCGATAGTTGTAAAATAATTTTCTCCGGTATCTACTCTATCTACTTTGCCACGGATTTTTACATTTCCGACTTGTATGGCTTCGCGTACATCCAACAATTTATCCGAAATCTGTCTGTTACCGACTCGCGGTCCGAATGCAACTTCATAATAAGATGGAACAACATCTAACTTGCGATTCCGCTCGTTCTTTAAAAACTCAGGAATTATTCCGGTACGTTTTTCTGTTCCGAGTATCAGTTCCTTCTCCAAAAAGTGGAAAATGTCTGTCTGGGATAATGGCTCTAATTTTCGTTTTGTAATCTCTATTAATTTGTGTAATGCTTCGTCGAATTGATTTTGGTCGCACTCAAAAATATGGGGGAGATTTTCACTCCTCCTTTCCGTGTAAAATTCGTATAAAACTTCGTGTAAAATACTTCCTCTTTCGAGTGGCGTCATACCTTCTTCCAATTCTTCTATTACCGTCAGACGTAAAATATTATCGGCGAAATATTGGAACGGACAAGCTGCGTATTTCTCTAATTGAGAAATCGAAAAAATTTTATCTTTCAACTTTATTAATTTTTCACGTGAATGATTGCTAACGGTATCGAATATCAAACCTCGATACTCTGGCATCTCGCCGGATGTTAACCGGCTTGCTTCAACTCGGATTGCAAAGTAGATGTATTTTATGATTTGAAAAATTCTTTCATCGAATTTATCTGCTATTTCTTGTTTAATTCCGATTCTTGCGTTATGCCCGAGAATCTGCAATAATTCATCTTCACAATATACGGCTGAATTTAATTCGGAGGGAATTTCTTTTCGCCAGTCGTTGCACTTAATAATATTTAAGAAAGAATCGACAAACGACGAAGGTACTGCCTCGAGCTCACCGTCTTTATTCGGATAAGATAAAAAAAGTTTTTCAGTAAAGTTTGTTATGCATTGATAAAAGAGATAACGATTTTCAGTCAGGTGGTAAAGCTCTTTTTTATACTGCCTTGATTTACTTAAGAAAATTTCGGGTTGGTAAACTGAAGGAAATTCGCCGTCAACCAAACCCGCAATGAACATAATTTCAAAGTCAAGTCCGCGCGTTTCTTCTAAGGATGTTACATAAACGCCGTAACCGTACTTCTGTCGGATATTGTAACGGGTTTGAGCTACGGCTTCCTTTAATTTGTTGATATAAAATTTTAACGGCTGCGGAATCGCATCTTTGTTTTGAAATTTTAGGAGGCCGATGATTTCGTCTAAAACATTTAAAAACTTTTGATACGCACGAGTATCTTTTTCCGTCTGTTCCGTAAGAATCGCATAGTCCTCGGTCTGAAAAGTTAAACTTTTCATTATGTTCTGTTGAATATTGAGTTCAGAAAGCAATTCGCTAAGATGCTTTTTAAATTGCACAGGAGTCATATCGGGCCCGAAACGTTGGAGCAGCTTTTCGATTGATGATATGTCGTCCAAAGCTTTTTTGATGGATATGATTTCTTTTTCGCGTTGCTGTAATTCAAAATCGTCGGTAATCGATTCGATTTCTATTTGAATTTGATTCAAGCGGTTATTGATTCGTTTTTTCCAGAATTCTCTGCCGACATTAATTTTTAAAGCTGCCGATACAGAATACAAATTCCCTGTGTCAATCTTTAAACTGGAGTTTTCGAATGCAAAGTAGGGGTTCGTTAATGCTCTCATCAAATCGCGGCGGCGGAAATTGTTTTGCCACACTTTGAGTAAAGATATTATCGAAACGATTGCCAGAGATTGATCGAGCTGAAACCGGTCTGTGATGTTTGACGGTATTCCGTATCGTGGGAAAATTTCGTGAAAAAGTTTAGTGTATAACTGAGGACTGTACATCGCAACGCATATTTTACTCAAATCGCGCGACGGATTATCGTTAACTAACCGTTTTATTATTTTAGCGATGTATTCAACTTCTTCTTCACGGTTACCGGCTTTAAATACAGAAATTTTATCCGTAGTGAACTCCGATTCAACAAAATCGTGCCGGAAAAGATTTCGGGCAATAAAATATCTAAAATGATTATCTGTGCCCGTCGTAATTATATCTTGATCAGATTTAATGCGAAAGCCGATTTTTTTGAACTTCTCGTAATTTTCACGGAGATGTCCAAATAATTCATCGTTATTCAGGTAGTAATCGAACGAGATGACAATTCCTAAATTATTAAACCGAGAAATCGCGTCCATCATGGTTATTTCTGGGTCGGAGAATTCGTCGAAACCGTCTATGAAAATTGAAGTAACTTTCGAAAAACGTTCTCTGAACAATTTTTCCGACTCCGGTTTCGAGATCGTCTCATTCAGCTCTTTATATATTCCTCCGATATCAATGAACTTTTCCTTAATCAGAGATTCGTATTCTTCATAAATTAGTAGAATATCTTTTAGTTTTTGTTTCTCGTCGTTGTCGGCGTTGTTCAATTCTGAGTATAAATCGACAGGGTAGATGCCCGCTTCTTTAAGGGAGTTGATTACGTTAATCATCTTCTTCAATGTACCTGCCGGAATTGTTTTCCTGCTCGAATGAGTTAAAAAATAGCCGAGTTCTTTTTCTTTATTTCTAATCGCTTCTCCGAATAATACCGCCTGTGTAGGCATGCTCAATAAAAGTTTTGGCGAAGAAAAAAGGGAGTACAGTTCGGTTGCGAATGTCTCTAATGTAAATAGTTCGAATGCGGGC
>JAHJRJ010000011.1 GCA_018830765.1 Bacteroidota bacterium
TATTGGATAGTCGTGAAAGTATTGTCCCACGGAAAAGGAGTCGGTAAAAAGTTGATTCAATTTGCAGAAAATAGCGTAATGAAAAATAATGGACGACTGCTTGTGGCTGAAACATCATCCCAAGAAAAGTACCGGAACACATGCGAGTTTTATCTGCGTGTCGGATATTCAGAACTTGCGAAAATAAATGACTATTATAAAGTCGGCGACGACTTGATAATATACGGTAAGTATCTGTACCCCGAAAAAACGGGCCCTAGTTCAATATTCAATAATAATTTTGGAGGACAATAGGTATAAATGGAAATCTGGCAAGAAATGCTGAGAAAAAGTGTTGACAGCGGAAAAGATTTAGTTGACCGCTTCGGTTTTGACCCAGCGCTGGCAGAACGCCTTAATAAACTTTTCCATATTAGAATCAATCCTTATTACTTAAGTTTGATTCGATATCCGGGAGACCCGATCTGGCTTCAGTGCATTCCAGACAATAAAGAGCTTGAAATCGATGGATTTCCCGAAGACCCGCTCGCAGAAGATTCGCACAGTCCCGTGCCGAGTATCGTGCATCGTTATCCGGATAGAGTGTTATTCCTTACTACAAGTCAATGTTCGATGTATTGTCGTTTCTGCACTCGAAAAAGAAAAGTTGGCGACTCCTCCAAGATAAATATGAAATATATTCAGGACGGTATCGACTATATTGCCAAACATCCGGAAATTCGTGATGTCATCTTATCAGGTGGCGACCCGCTTATGCTTACCGACTTTATGCTCGAGAAAATTTTAAAGGGACTTCGCGAAATACCGCATATCGAGATTATCCGTCTCGGAACAAAAATCCCTTGCGTGCTTCCCCAACGCATCACCCCGAAATTAACGAAGATGCTGCGAAAATATCATCCGATATATATTAATACACACTTTAATCATCCTTGGGAAATTACACCCGAAGCAAAAAAAGCTTGCGAGATGTTGGCTGATGCAGGTATTCCTCTCGGAAATCAAGCAGTATTAATGAAAGGTGTTAACGACGACCCCGACGTAATGTTAGAGCTGATGCGAAAGCTACTTGCAATACGTGTGAAGCCATACTATCTGTACCAAGCCGATATTACAAAAGGAGCCAACCATTTCCGCACGTCAGTCAGTAAAGGTCTGGAGATAATGGATAAACTCCGCGGTCACACTTCCGGTCTTGCAATACCGTACTACGTTATTGACGCACCGGGAGGCGGTGGTAAGATTCCGCTTCTACCACAATACGTGATTGGCAGAGCCGGCAATCAGATAATAATGCGAAATTATAAATACGATATATTCTCGTACCCCGACATCGAAGAAGAACCGACTCCCACAACTCAAGCCGAGCAGCCGTACATGCGAAAGCGTAAAAACGTAAAGAAACTTGAAGAACCCGAAAAAGTTTTGGTGAGAGTATAAATGTTTTTATATGATTTATAATCACGGATAATATGTTCGTAATAATTGCGTTGCCATAATTTACCATTAAACGGTTGCCAGCCGTTCACCATAAGAGGGTGACCAATAAGTTCTTTGAGAGGGATGTAGAGCGAAATTCATTTCGCTTTTTGATGAAATTTAAGCGAACTAAAGTTCGCACTACATCGAATATTCTACTTTTTGGTCAGCCCCCTACATTTATGACGATGGCGTGGAAATGATTGGGCATTATTTGATATTCGCCAAATTCGATGTCGGGAAATTTATCCTGTATTTTCTGCCACCATTCAACACCATTTCACCATTTACAATTTTACCGAACAGACATTCGCGGTGTTGGATGCAAATTGTTATGAAATATGCCCCAGCCTGCGAATAATCGTATCCTTTTAGGCGAATCGAACGACGGTGGTGTATTTTGGAACTATCTATTATTAAGGTCTTCGACAGTTGTAATCTTGATGTTGTTGTAATCGCCATTCACTAATTTAACTTTTCTTCTTAATTTCTCTACCAAACTCGCATCGTCGGTGCCGTAGAATTTATCATAGAAGGCTTTTTCGTAAGCTTTTACTATCAGATCAGTTTTAAAACCTTGAGGTGTTTGAACTGCATAAAGCAGTCGCCGGTAGGGAGTTTCTACGAGAAAACCGTTATCGTCTGAGATTTTTATTGTATCCTTCGGAGCTAAACCGGGGACTGCGGCATCATATTCTTCGGTCGCATTTATAATATCGAGAATCAATTTGTTCGTAACGAACGGTCGAACACCGTCGTGTATCAAAATAATGTCAACGGAAAATTTTAAGATTTCTTTTATACCATTCCATACTGAATCTTGCCGGTGCTCACCGCCAACCACGATAGATTTCACTTTAGTAAATTGATTTTGATAAACTAATTTTTGGGTTTCTTCTACAAAATCAGTGTGCGATACAACGACTATAAAATCGATTGCATCGCACGTCTGAAATTTTTGGATCGTAAGCTGGAGTATCGGCATACCATTTATTTCGAGAAATTGTTTAGGTTTATCGCTGCCGAAACGCTTTCCGATTCCGCCGGCGGGAATTACGACTCCAACTTTTAGGTCTTTCATTTAAACTTTCCCAAACTTATAATTATGTTCTAAGTCCTGGGGTTGACCAAAAAGTAGAATATTCGATGTAGTGCGAACTTTAGTTCGCTTAAATTTCATTAAAAAGCGAAATGAATTTCGCTCTACATTCCTCTTAAAGAACTTATTGGACAACCTCGGATTAAGGGGGTTGAGTTTGATTTGCGTTCGACTTTTCACATAGACTCTTCTCTAAATTATTATCATCGCATCGCCATAACTGTAGAAGCGGTATCCACCTTTAACAGCTTTTTTGTACGCCTTGATGATATAATCTCTGTTAGCAAATGCGGACACCATCATTAAAAGAGTGGACTCGGGAAGATGAAAGTTCGTTATCATTTTATCCACTATCTTAAAATTATAAGGTGGAAAAATGAATTTATCAGTCCAACCTTTATTTACTTTCAAGAATCCTTCTGTAGTAACCGAAGATTCAACAGCGCGAGATGTGCTTGTGCCGCAAACAAAGATGTTAGCTTTATTATTTATTGCCTTATTAACAATATTTACTGCCGACTCAGATATTTCAAAAAATTCCGAATCCATTTTGTGTTTGGAGAGGTCTTCGACTTCAACCTTGCGGAAAGTTCCGAGTCCGATATGCAAGGTGACGTAAGCAATTTTGACACCCTTCTTTTCTATTGCCGTAAGTAGCCGTTTAGTAAAATGCAACCCGGCAGTAGGAGCCGCAACCGACCCTACGTTTTTAGAATATACGGTTTGATACATCTCTTTATCGCCTTCTTCCGATTCGCGCTTGATGTAGTACGGCAACGGCATATAACCGATTCGCTCGAATACTTTGTACAAATCGCCATTGTAGATGAAACGTATGGTTCTTCCGCGCGATGTTGTGTTATCAACGATTTCGCATAATAGTTTTCCGTCGTCGAAATAGACTTTGTTTCCGATACGTACTTTGCGCGCAGGGTCAACAATAACGTCCCAAATATTATCGTCTTTATTTAATTCACGAAGAAGAAGTACTTCTATCTTTGCGTTTGTTTTTTCCTTACGTCCGAAAAGCCTCGCTGGAAAAACCTTAGTATCATTCAACACCAATACGTCACCCTTTTTAAAGTAGTCAACGATGTCTGAAAATTTTCTGTCAGTAATACTTTCATCTTCACGATTCAACACCATCAGCTTTGATGAATCGCGAGGTTTAGCCGGATATTTAGCTATCAAGTTACGCGGTAACGTGTATTGGAAGTCTGATAATTTCATTTTATTTACTTTCTTTTAATTACTTTTGTTGATTTTTTCTTTTGTTGCGAACCGAATTTCAATGCAGCTCGTGCTGCAGCAACCCGAGCAATCGGAACGCGGTAGGGCGAACAGCTCACATAATCTAATCCGATAGTATGGCAGAATTCTATCGAGCTTGGATCACCGCCGTGCTCTCCGCAAATGCCAAGTTTTATATCAGGACGAGTAACACGCCCCTTCTCTACCGCTATTTGCATCAAGACACCGACACCCGATTGGTCGATGGCTTCGAACGGATCCTTTGCGTAGATTTCTTTTTCCACGTACGGCATTAAGAATCTACCGGCATCATCACGACTTACGCCTAATGTTGTTTGAGTCAGGTCGTTTGTTCCGAAGCTGAAGAATTCTGCAACGCCGGCAATTTCGTCTGCCGTGATTGCGCCACGAGGAATTTCTATCATCGTTCCGACAAGATAATTTAACTTGACTTTGTTTTCCGCAATCACTTCGCTGGCAACATGACGTACGATTTCTTCCTGCATTTTTAATTCTTTAACGTGTCCCACCAATGGAATCATTATTTCAGGTTTTACCGGAATACCGCGCTTCTGCACGTTGACAGCAGCTTCGAATATCGCTCTCGCTTGCATCTCTGTAATTTCGGGATAGATAATACCGAGTCGGCAACCGCGGAAACCGAGCATCGGATTGAATTCGTGCAACGATTGTACTCGTTGATGAACTTTCTCGTAGCTGATTCCCATTTGTGCAGCAAGCTCACGCTGTGCTTTTTCTTCGTGAGGTACGAACTCGTGTAATGGCGGGTCAATCGTGCGAATGGTTACCGGTTTACCGTTCATCGCTTCGAATATCCCCTCGAAATCAAGTCGTTGCAATGGTAAAAGGTTAGCAAGAGCTTTCTTACGGTCCTCCAAAGTATCAGCTAAAATCATTTCACGCATAGGTCCAATTTTCCCTTCACCAAAGAACATATGCTCGGTACGGCAAAGCCCGATTCCCTCCGCTCCGAATGAAACTGCAATTTCTGCCTGGTCGGGCTGGTCGGCATTAGTTCGTACTCCGAGTGTTCGGTACTTATCTGCCCACTTCATTATCTTTTCGTACAGTTGATAAACGGGGGCCTCTTTCGGTGCAAGAGTTTTCTCAACCAATACTTGTAAAACTTCTGAGGGCTTAGTATTAACTTGTCCAAGTATTACTTCTCCGGTTGTACCGTCGATGGAAATATAATCGCCCTCTTTTACAACTTTGTTCTTCACGGTCATAGTACGAGTTGTGTAGTCTATATTCAACACCGAACAACCGGCAACGCAGACTTTGCCCATCTGGCGAGCAACAAGAGCCGCGTGCGAAGTCATACCGCCGCGCGCTGTTAATATACCTTCGGAGGCGTCCATACCTTTGATATCTTCCGGAGATGTTTCGACTCTTACGAGTATAACTTTTTCGCCGCGTTTTTTCCATTCTTCAGCATCGGGTGCATTAAATACAACGCGACCACAAGCAGCACCCGGACCGGCATTTAGACCAATAGCTAACAGATTTCCCGCTTTTACCGCATTATCTTTTTCAACCTTGTCGAAAATTGGACGTAAAAGTTGATTTAGCTGGTCAGGTTCGATACGGCGCAAAGCTTCTTTTTCGTCAATTAATTTCTCTGATACCATATCGACGGCAATTTTTATCGCCGCGAATGCTGTACGCTTACCAACGCGGCATTGAAGCATGTACAATTTATTCTGTTGAATTGTAAACTCGATGTCTTGCATATCTTTATAGTGCTTTTCTAAAACTTTTCGATACTTATCGAGTTGTTTATAAATTACAGGTTTGGCTTCTGCAAGTTTCGAAATCGGAAGCGGTGTACGCGTACCGGCGACCACATCTTCTCCTTGCGCGTTCATCAAAAACTCGCCGTAAAAATAATTCTCGCCTGTTGCAGCATCTCTTGTAAACGCAACACCCGTTCCAGAATCTTCGCCCATATTGCCGAACACCATAGCTTGTATATTAACGGCAGTTCCCCAAGCTTCGGGAATAGCATACATTTTTCTGTAAGCTATTGCTCTCTCATTCATCCACGAGCTAAACACCGCACCGATTGCGCCCCAAAGTTGATCAAACGGATTTTCGGGAAAACTATGACCGGTTTTTTCTTTGATTGCTGCTTTGAATTTTACAATAAGATCTTTCAAGTCATGCGCGGTAAGCTCGGTATCGAGTGTAACTCCTTTTTCGTGTTTCTTCTCGTCTAATATTACTTCGAACGGGTCGTGCTCGTCTTTAGTTTGCGGCTTTAGACCGAGAACAACATCGCCATACATCGCTACGAAACGTCTGTATGAATCGTATGCAAAACGCGGATTGTTAGTCTTTTTGATTACTCCTTCAACAGTCGTATCGTTCAACCCTAGATTGAGAATTGTATCCATCATACCGGGCATAGATGCACGGGCTCCGGAACGAATCGAAACTAAGAGCGGATTTTTCGGTTCACCGAATTTTGCGCCTAATTCTTTTTCGACTTTTTTCATAGCCAAAAGAACTTGAGCTTTTAACTCTTTCGGATACTTTTTCTTATTTGTATAATAGTGTGTACATACTTCGGTCGAAATAGTAAAACCAGCAGGAACGGGTAGTCCGATATTTACCATCTCGGCAAGGTTTGCACCTTTACCACCAAGTAGATATTTCATATCGGCTTTTCCTTCTGCTTTTTTCCCGCCAAAATAATAAACGTATTTCTTTGCCATCTTTTTTATTTCTCCATTCTTTAATTAATCAGTTGTTATATTTTTTGCAAAACTTATGAATTGATTCCTAAACTTTTTAATTTTTCATCCAACATACCTTCGCCTTCAATGAAGCGAGTACTTATTTCAAGATAATAAAGCGGAAGACCGGTTAATTCATCTTTATATTCCGTCAATCGAATATAATCTTTTTCGGTGGTAACGATTATTTCTGCTTTACTGCTAAAATCTTTCTTGATTAACTCCAAGTCTTTCGTGCTATAATAATGATGATCGGGAAATATTCTTATACTTGTAACTTTAAATCCTAAACCTTTGAGAATGATTCCAAAAGAATCCGGGTTTCCGATTCCACAAAAAGCCGTACAACTCTTGTTCATTAATTCATCAGCATTAATAATTTCACTGTTGTCAAACTTTACCAACCGAGACGGCACAAAACAGATTTTTCCGGTAACCGGGACCTTGTATTTTGAAACATCGAATTTTATCTCATCATCCCATCTTGTGAACAATAAAACATTCGTTCGTTTAAGAGACGATAGTGGTTCGCGCCTTAGTCCAGCAGGCAACATATATTCTTTGTGCGGCGGTTTTGTTACATCTATCAACACTATATCTAAATCTCGATGGATTCTTCGATGCTGGAAACTGTCGTCCAACAATATTACTTCCGGCTTGTATTTTTCGACTGCTAACTTTGCGCCTCTGAAACGATTTTCATCTACTATCACAACAGCTTCTTGAAATCTTACTGCAATCTGATACGGCTCGTCACCGGCTTGTTCCGGCTTCGCTATTATTGAACTGCCATCGGATACGA
>JAHJRJ010000012.1 GCA_018830765.1 Bacteroidota bacterium
TCCAAATCGACATACGCAAATTGTGACAATGTTTCGGGCCATCCACTGGAACGCGTTTGCCGCGAAGTGGAGAAGCTATGTAAGGAATATCCTGACCGATTAACTATTGCTTCGACAGGCGGTCCGGTAACGGGGAACGATGAATTTGACAAAGCAATCTGGCAATCTAACACTAAAAAATTAGAAGCTGCCGGTGTTATGGGAATTGAGTACAGTCTATCCTGTCCTCAGGGTGGAGATGGCACCAAAGGCGACATTGTCTCACAAGATGCCGAGTTGACGGCGAAGATTATAAATTGGATTATGGAAGTAGGCGACGCTGACGTTCCTAAACTCTTTAAACTGACGGCAGCTGTAACATCGATCTATCCTATAATAACTGCAATCAAAGAAGTTTTTTCTAAATATCCTCATAAGAAAGCTGGTGTTACCCTGGCTAATACTTTTCCGACACTTGCGTTCCGGCAAGGTGCGAAAAAATCGTGGGAAGAAGGAGTAGTTGTCGGTATGAGTGGTGAAGGTGTTATTCCTATTTCCAACTTAACTCTTGCCAACGTATCACGGTTGGGTGTAACTGTTTCTGGTAACGGTGGACCGATGGATTATAAAGCAGCAGCAAACTTCCTCGCAATCGGTGCAAGAACTGTACAATTCTGTACTATCGTGATGAAGTACAGTTATGGTATTGTTGATGAACTTCACTCAGGTTTAAGTTATCTAATGCAAGAGAGAGGTGTTAGGTCTGTCAATGAACTAATCGGTTGTGCTCTGCCTTCACCGATTACCGGTTTTATGGAATTAACTTCACTCAAAAAAATCTCAGCAGTGAATGCCGAGCTTTGTCAGCACTGCGGCAACTGTATGCGTTGTTCATACTTTGCAATCGAACTCGATTCAAAGAAGATTCCCGTTACAGATCCTTCACGTTGTATCGGCTGTTCAATCTGCGTCCAGAAGTGTTTCTCAGGTGCGTTATATATGCGTAAACGGACGAAGCGAGAGCTCATGCTCTTGAAGGAACAATAAATCAATGACACTCATCATCGAAAACGGTACAGTCGTTGCCTTAGGGAAATTGACCAGCGACCCAGCAGAATTCCGAAAGTTGATTGGGACCGCTGTGTCGGTTGTGGATTGTGCGAATAATTGAAATCTTAAATGAATAAAGCGAATTACAAAAAATATTGCCGAGTTATTGAACAACTTACTGGACTTCAGACAAGAATAAATCTAAACTCTCTTCCATTGAGAAAGCAATCGAGAACTTTTTTACTAGACAACGTTACTCCTATAGTTGTAGCATTTAATCAACTCAAAGGAAAGGTGTTAGATCTCAGAATATCCGAAACGCAGCGATTGCTTGCCTTGAATTCTTCTATGACAAGATTATCTACATTTGAACTGATGGAACATGATTTTAGAGAAAACACCCATTCAAACATTCTTCAATATGTTTTTGACTATAGATTAAGCGGTTCGTCGGGCAGTCAAATTCTGTCAAATTTTATTTTCAATCTAGAGGGATTAAAAGATAGAGAAGAATTTTGTAAAATAATCCAAAAGAAAAACTATACAGTTGAGAGGGAAAAACCGATAGATTCTGGGAGGATTGACCTCTTTATATGCGATAACGCCAACAAGATGGTCATACTTGTTGAGAATAAAATCTATGCAGAAGTTTCAGAAAGGTTTGGTGAAGACGACAATAAATTTATTGAAACACAATTAGATATCTATCGAAATTTTGTTTATCGTTACTTCCCCAAATATAAAAAACTGTTTATTTTGTTAAGCTACATGGTACAAGAGCAGAAATTTACCCCCTTCGTCGAGGTCAACTATTCATATTTGTACGAGATATTAAGACAGCATAAAATCAATGATCCAATAATTGAGGAATATAAAATTCTCTTGCAATCGATAATTAATAATAGTAACACTTCTAAGCTTTGGCTGCTTCAGAATATACATCAGTTAAAAAATCCGGAATATAAGTCAAGGTTAGATTTAGTAACTTTGGAACAATTTAATAGGTTTGTATATGAAAACAGAAGATAAAATTGTATTTGATGAATTAGATGTTAAATGCGTTGAATCGCTCCCCCTTGTTATCGAGGTGCTTGCCTCTACAGGAAACAAAATTGCCCGGGTCATGAGTCTGTATTTTGATGAAATATCTAACTACATTAGTGAGTATCTCTCTACAAAAAAGAATTGGAAGATTGCTAACAAATGGCAAAATTATTTTTATCCATTCTCTAGGGATTATCATCGTAGCACATTAGAAATCTCCGAATTGAAGAACGCATTTGCGGTAATGAGTTCGCTGAAGTGCGAAAAGAAAATCGGTCAACATGCAAAAAACTTCTTTTTTGTTATCAATGGATTTGAATTTGATGCGGGGGAAGATGGATATAATCCTCGATTTTATTTTTATATTGAAAAATCGAGAGAAAGTGAAAGGTGGGGAGGAGTTTTAAATTCTAGAAAATTTTATGAAGAGCTTAAAAATGAGAATAAAAAATTTAGAATAAATATCCACCACCCTGAATTAGGGGATGATTACGAATCTATTCAAATATATTGCAGCGAAATAGATACTCAAAAAATTGACGAGATTTATCATGTCTTCAAAACTAATATTTTAACTCCGTTTCTAAAGGGAATCAAATATTAACATAGTTTTACAGGTTAAGGAATGTCAATAAAATCTACCACAAAGTCATCAAAATGCTGCTACACAATTGTTTGTTATCTCAATAGGTTACGATAAATTTATAGGAATTTTGAATGTCAAAGATAATCAAAAAACTCCATCCCAAAAGAATGAATCTGTACCAGACCATTTACGATCGAGCGAAGGAAATCGAAAACGATACCATCCGGATTCTGATGGATCTCGTTCGTACACCATCCTTCTCCTCGAAAGAGAAAGAGGCGGTGCAAGTTGTTCGACGAGAGATGGAGAAGGTGGGCTTCGAAGAAATCAGGATCGACGGACTCGGAAGCATCATCGGACGCATCGGAAACGGACCGAGCACGATTGCCTTCGATGGACACGTCGATACTGTGTACGCAGGCGACCGGGCGCAGTGGAGCTTCGATCCATTCGACCCGAAGGTAGAATCTGGTAAAGTGTGGGGACGGGGTACTGTCGATCAGAAAGGCGGGCTGGCGGCGATGCTGTCCGCGGCCAGGATCATCAAAGAACTGAATCTAAATGACACACTCACAGTCTACTTCACCGGCACGGTGATGGAAGAAGATTGCGACGGGCTCTGCTGGCAGCACTTGATCAAGGAAGAAAAAATTCGGCCTGAGCTTGTGATTATCACGGAGCCGACAAACCTGAACATCTACCGCGGTCATCGCGGCCGGATGGAAATGCGTGTTGAAATGAAGGGACGAAGCTGCCACAGTTCCGCACCTGAGCGCGGCGATAATGCCATCTATAAAATCGCGCGTATTGCACTGGAAATTGAGAAACTGAACGAGCGGCTGTGGAGCGATCCGTTTCTGGGGAAGGGATCAATTACAGTCACTGAAGCCGGCTCCAAGTCTCCATCAATCTGCGCCGTGCCGGACGGCGCAAGCATCCGTGTCGATCGGCGGTTGACCTATGGCGAATCGAAAGAGAGCGCTGTGGCCGAAGTGTACGATGCAGCGAAGCGCGCCGGTTACGATGATGTGAAGGTTATCGTGCTCACCTTCGAGGACGCTGCATACACCGGAAAGGTGTATTCAACCGAAAAATACTATCCGACGTGGGCACTAGACGAGAACTCTCCGTTTCTCCAATGCGCCGTCGAAGTGTACGCTGGAGTATTCGGCAAAGATCCTCTCGTCGATATGTGGACGTTTAGCAGCAATGCAGTTGCGATTGCGGGGATGCACGGAATCCCTTGTATCCTGCTCGGTCCGGGGAATGAACTGTACGCGCACGCTCCGAACGAAGCGTGTCAAATCGAGCAACTGAGCGGGGCGACCGCGTATTACGCTGCGCTTGTCGCGAAACTGAGCGGAAAGATTTAAAGAAGTAATCACCGAGGTCGCGTTTCGTTGGCAAAGCTGGAGAAGTTTGTTTGTAGATGAAGTCGTATATTTTTATAGAATGATAGAAGAATTTGATAATGAAGTTGGGGAAAATTAGTTTTTAGATTTGAAAGAAGAAAATATATTAGAAAAAATTTTAAGAATAGCACAGCAAAACGAATCACAGGTTGCACAATTCCTTCCCGATCTCATTACCATCAAATCATGAATCAGTGCTTGAATTCCTTCTGATTTTAATTTGCATTTTTTTAAAAGAATACTTATCATTAATAA
>JAHJRJ010000127.1 GCA_018830765.1 Bacteroidota bacterium
ATTGCACTCGCGGCAGCAACAGCGGCTGAGCAGAGATAAACTTCAGAATTCGGGTTACCCATCCTGCCTTTGAAGTTTCTGTTCGTTGTTGCAAGTGCGACATCTCCATCAGCCAGCGCCCCTTGGTGAACACCAAGGCAACAGCCACAATTGGAGTTCATGATTATCGCACCCGAATCAACCAAGTCAGCTAAGTACCCACGCTGCAGCGCTTCCTTATAAATTCTCCAAGATGCCGGGAAGATGAGCATACGGACATCCTTTGCAATTTTCATACCTTTCAATATTTTCGCTGCAGATTCTAAATCATCCAATCGACCGTTCGTGCAAGAACCAATCACAATTTGATTAACCCTCACATCCTTAACATCGGTAACCGGTTTGACGTTATCAACCGTATGCGGACATGCAATCTGTGGAGAGAGCGTTGCGACATCAATATCAATTACTTGATCATATTTTGCATCGGGATCGTGTTTCAGAAGTTCACCTTTGAAATCCACACCGGCCTCCTCCTTCAAATAACGAAGAGTTTCTTCGTCTGGCGGCACAAGTCCCGAGGTTGCGCCTGCTTCTACTGACATATTTGAAAGCGTCAACCGACCAGATGTGCTCATGTTCTTTATTGTTTCACCATGGAATTCTAACACTTTATAGTTTGCGCCCTCGGCGGTAAGTTTTCCGATAAGATAGAGAATCAAATCTTTCGGATAAACACCTTCTGGAAACTTTCCCTTTACGTTTATTCTGATTGTGCCGGGGACTTCAACATTGAGAACAGTTCCAAGTGTCCAAACACTTGCCATTTCCGTTGCGCCTATACCGAATGCAAACGTACCAAGCGCACCATGACTAGTTGTGTGGCTATCCGTTCCAACGATGACTGAACCGGGAATCACATATCCATTCTCCGGCAAAACTTGATGGCAGATACCACCCTCATCGCCGCGAATGTCATGAAACTTAGTAATTCCTTGCTTACCCACAAAGCCGCGAATCTTCTTTTGATTTGTGGCTGTCTTTGAACTCTCAGCCGGAACTCGATGGTCGAAAATAATAGCAATCTTCGATGGATCCCAGACTTTCAGCTCGATGCCGGTATCTTTATAAATCTCCGTGAATTGATTGATGACAAGCGCGGCATTCTCGTGCGACATTGCAAGATCAACTTTCGGCTCCAGAACATCACCTGCCTTGACTGATGGCTGTCCCGTTGCTTTTGCTAAGATTTTTTCTACTAATGTCATTCCCATAAATGTTTCCTTTAAAATATTAAATCCTAATTTCTAAATTCTAAACAAATTCAAATTTCAAAATTCTAAACTGTTTTGAATTTAGGATTTAGATATTGTTTAGAACTTCGAATTTCGTGATTAGGATTTAGTTATATAATTTTCTTCTCTTTAAAACTTTTTATTTCTTCATCAGTATATCCAACACTCTTCAATATCTCCGCTGTGTGTGCCGATAACTTTGGAGGCGGTGTATCAATGCTGCCAGGGGTTTTGCTGAACTTTGCCGTGAGATTGAACAGCTTCAGATCGCCGATGTCTTCGCAATGAATTGATTTTATTGTCTCGCGATGTTGGATCTGTGGCTGGTTCAACGCATCTTCCAAATTTAATATCTCCCCAGAAGGGACATCATTCTCATTGAGAATATCTACCCAGTATTTTGTTTCCTTTTGAGTTAATTTCTCTTCGAGTAATGGTGTAAGCGCTTTGCGGTTTTTCTTACGATTGTCTCTTTCCTGGAATCGCGGATCGGTTTTCAACTCAGGCACACCAAGCACATCGGCGACAGATTCCCACTGTTCCTGCTTATTAGCTGCTATGTTTATGTATCCGTCTTTAGTTTTAAAGACACCGGAGGGCGCTGCTGTGAAGTTATCGTTACCCATTAACACCGGCTGCTGACCACCGATTAACAAGTTCGCAGCAACCCACCCCATTAGCGGCATGATTGAATCGAGAAGTGCCACATCGATGAATTGTCCTTCGCCCGTTTTCTCACGATAGTAAAGCGCAGCCATGATTGCGAAAGCAGCATTTAATCCCCCGACCGTATCGCACACAGGAAATCCTGCGCGCAACGGATTCAAGCGTTCGTCGCCGTTGATTGCCATCTCACCGCTTAGACCTTGTATTATCTGATCATAAGCCGGCTTCATCGCATCTGGTCCGTCTGCGCCGAAACCGGAGATTGCACAATAGATGAGCCGTGGATTAATTTCAGACAACACTTTATATGAAAGCTCAAGCCGGCCCATAACATCGGGACGGAAATTTTCTACAACGACATCGGCAGTTTTCACAAGCCGCTTGAAGATTTCCTTCGCTTGTGGGTCTTTCAAATTAAGAGTAATAGATTTCTTATTAGCATTTTGCGCAAGGAAGCTCGTCCCCATCTGTTTTTTATTTAACTCAGGGAGACATCCCAACGCACGTGCGAGATCGCCACCAGTGGGGTTTTCAATTTTAATAACCTCCGCACCAGCAAGTGCGAGGTGAAGTGTTGCAAAAGGTCCTGATAAGACGTTCGTTAAATCGAGGACACGGGTGTTTGATAGGAGATTCATAATTTTTTCAGAATAATTATTTGATACATACTGTTCTATTAATTCTTAATGATATACATCCCGCCTATGACCAACATGAAGGATTAAGATAGTTTTTTGTTGATCATCAATTTCATAGATCACACGATAGTTACCAATTCGAATACGCCAGCCCTCTCGCCCTGTTAGTTTTCTGCATCCGTATGGTCGAGGATTATGAATAAGTTCGGAAATAGAATCTCGTAATTTTTGGAAAGCATCGGCTGGTAATTCTGCCAATTCCTTTTGAGCACGCTTCAGGATAATAACGTTGTACATTACTTCCTATTTTTTTCAATCTCCGAAACTGCTTGCTCAAACGGAATTGCTCGATCACCAGACAATTTTGCTGCATCGTATGCCCGGATAGATTCAAGTTCCTCGAGTTCTTCAAGGAGCTTTTTGTAGTCGGAGATATCGAGCACTACACTTATACGCTTACCATCATTATCAACCACATATCGTTCATTGTAAGAATGCATTTTATACACCTTTTTTCTCTAAATTATTAAAATTTAAATCAGATTCCAAAAGAAAGAATCCATACTGCTCAATTCAGAAAAACTATTTACCAAGTTGCGTCATCGGGTTCCTATAATACATTCGGTAAGTCGAGAACACGGATATTGGATAATAGTTTCATTTTTGCTACACTACTCTAATTGGTCCTGTCTTATACACCAACCCCGGCATCTCACGGTTAAAGAATACAGCAAACTCCTTAGCTATTTCAATGAGCATAATCAAGTTAATATCGTTTCTGAAATCCATACGTTGGAGCGAGTGTACAAAATCTTCAGTACAAACATTTCCGGCAGTAACCTTTGTGAACGGGCAGCCGCCCAGTCCTGCAACAGATGATTCATAGTTCTGCACACCAACCTTCATCGCAGCATAAGTGTTGGCGATTCCCATACCGTAAGTGTTGTGGAAATGACAAGCAGCTTCAACCGAACTATCGAGTTTAAAGATCGCTTCAAATAATTTTTCGACCTGATCCGGCGTTGCATATCCGGCAGTATCGGCAAGACTGATTTTTTTCAAGCCAGCATCTAGGTACTTTTGGATGATGCCGAGAACTCTCTCCTGCGGGACAAATCCCTCATATCCACAGCCGAAAGCTGACTGGACAGAAACCTGCACTCGCTTACCCGCCGCTTCTGCCTGTTTCGCTATTGCGATGATGCGCTCGGTGGCTTCAACGATGCTCATACCTGTGTTTTTCTTGCTGTGTGTCTCACTTGCTGAGACACCCATGCAAAACATTTCCACGCCGCAGTTAAATCCACGTTCGAGTCCTTTTTCATTGAGGACCAACCCAGAGAGGATAACTTTGCTGGTTTTGTTTTTCGTTAGTTCCGTAAAGAGTTTATCTGTATCAGCCATCTGTGGGACTTTTTCTGGATGGACGAATGAGCCAACCTGGATAATGTCTAC
>JAHJRJ010000128.1 GCA_018830765.1 Bacteroidota bacterium
GCCCTATCTTGGCCCTCGATGCGTTTCTTGGCTTGTTCGATTCGATACAAAGCATTTTGAGTTTGAATTTTTATTGATTCAGTAATCAGTGATTGTCTCTCAGCCGCTTGTTGATATGAAATTTTTGCTTGGTCAACTTTTGCCTGTGTTCCCCATCCGTTAAAAATTGGAACTTGAATCTGTAAACCGGCAAAAAAAGTTTTTACCCAATAGTAATCACTAAACTTGAAGTTGTTGGCTTGAGTCTGATATTGGTAATTTCCGAAAACCGCCAGCGTAGGGAGGTGATTCGACCTTTCGAGATGAACCATTTCTTTTGATAATTCGACCTGGAAGTTTAACTGCTTTATATCTGAGTTTTGCTGTAGTGCCTCGTTTATGGCTGTGTTTAGATTTAACGGGTCGACGGGTACGTACTTCAATTCGCCTTCAACGTCTATTTGTTCTGCTGCATCTAAACCAAGCGTGATTTTGAATGAGTTCTTAGCTAACTCGTAGTTATTCTCCGCTTGAAGCGCGATTGGCTTTATATTTTCAACCTGCACCTCTGCACGAATTAAATCGTATTCCGAAACCAACCCTTGTTTTTGCATCCGTCTCACGTTTTCAAGATTATCAAGAGCATTCTTAAGACTCGCCTGCATTAGGTTTTTGGCTTCGCGAGCTAATAGAACCTGGTAAAAATTTTTCTTAACATCGGCGATTGTTTTTGCTTTTGTGCCTTTGTTTGCTTCTTGTGCTAAATCAGTTCCTGTGCTTGCCATCGAGATTGAACTGTAAATCGGGTATGAAAAGATTGGCAGCGATGCGCTAACCGATGCATTGTAGGAATTATCGGATCCTATTTCCATTATTGTAGGTTTGCCGGAAATATTTCCGAATGAACCCGGCGGCAAGAATATAACGGGCTTCTCGATATTCCGTGTATATTGACCACTTGCGTTTATCTTGGGCATCAAGTTGCCGCGAGCTTCTGTCAGTTTAGAGTATGCCTTATCGACTTCGAGTTGTGAAATCTGAAGTGTTTTATTTTCCTTAAGAGCAATATCTAAAGCTGTATCGAGAGTTATTTTTCTGCCGGCATTTTCTTGAGATATTGCAAATGAGGAAATCGATAGAAAGAATGCAATTGTTGTGATTTGATGTTTCATTTATTCTCCAAAAAATTATCTGTTTATTTTTTTAGTCCATCTATAATTAGTTCCGACAAATATGCAGCATCGTCCTGGATTTTTTGGTAGTCAATCTCGTGTCCGAATTTGCTTTTATGTATTGCCAATAATCCGAACGATTCGATAGCAGTCAAAAATACGTTAGCCACACGTTCAGAATCAAAATTTCTTAACTGTCCGTTTTGAATTCCCTGAGAAAATACGGTGTTAATAATTTTAAATTGTCTCTCAAAAAATTCCTTGTAGATTTGTTCGACGAGAGGGAGGAACTCCAATGCTGCTTGGACAGTGATGTTATGAAGAGTCATCATCTTTTGGAAATATTCGGTGCGTGTCTTGACGAAAGTTTTTAGTTGGTCTTTTACCGAATGAACCTGAAAAACTTTGGGTTCAAGGGCGAGTATGAATTCGTCTGTTTCCGATTTAACTACGTCGCGGAAAATTTCTTCCTTGCAGCTATAGTAATAGTAGAGGGAAGCTTTTTTCATACCGACTGCTTCTGCGATGTCATCAAGTGTTGTTTTTGCAAAGCCGAACTTTGAAAAAGTCCGACGAGCAGCATTGAATATTTGAATTTTCTTTAAATCTTGTGATATTTCAGCGTTTTCTGCCATTATTCGTTGGATTCTAATTTTCGACCAATAAACTTATTTGTTTGAATATATGAAGATTAAAATTAATTAGCAAAAGTTATTTCAAGAAAGAAGAAAATAACTCAATCAAAAAATTCGATTTATAATTTCCCAATACTCTTAATCAACTTTTCCAACTCTTCACTCAAGACAGCCCACCGTGTATATAAATTGCTTAATTCATTATTGATGACTTTGTATTCTGCATTTATTGTTTTTACTTTTTGCGGGTCTGTATAAAAATCCGGGTCAGACATAGCTGCTTCATAATCGGCTTTTTGTTTTTCTTTCTTTTTTATAACGCTCTCAACGACAGTCAGTTTATCCTTCACCGGTTTGGTAGTTTTGTATAACTGCTGACGCTCTTCCGCTTCAACCCGCTTACGGTCTTTTTCGGAAATCGCCGGCTTATTTTGAGAATCTTTTTCTTGAATCGCAGAATCCAATCGCTGCAACTCTTCTTCCTTGTTCTTAGCTTCGATGTAATCACTGATGTTGCCAAGGTAAGTTTTCAGTGATTTATTTCTTACCTCAATTACTTTATTCACAACAGGGTCGAGGAAGTGTCGGTCGTGAGAAACGATAATATAAGTTCCCTCAAAATTTTTAAGTGCTTCTTGCAAAACTTTCTTCGAGCGCATATCAAGATGGTTTGTCGGCTCGTCCATTACTAAAAAGTTTGCCGGTTGAAGAAGCATCTTGGCAAGTGCGAGCCGGCTTTTTTCGCCTCCCGAAAGCACCGCCATATTTTTGAAAACGTCATCGCCCTCAAACAAGAAGCAACCTAACAGTGTGCGTATTTGCGTGCGAGTTTCTCCTGTTGTAGCCGCTTCCACAACTTCTAACACTTCTTTGTCTTTTTCAAGTTCATCAACCTGCGTTTGAGCGAAGTATGAAGTTATCACATTATATCCGAATTGCAGCTCGCCGCTCGTCTGCTCTTCTGTGCCGCTAAGAATTCTACTGAGCGTTGATTTGCCAGCACCGTTTACACCGACGAGCGCAATTTTATCGCCGCGTTCAATCGTTAGATTGATATTTTCTAAAACCGTTAGATAGCCGTGTTGTGTGTGATACCGTTTCGTCAAATCATGGATGTCCAAGACGATAGCTCCCGACTGCTTCGGCGGTGGAAAACTGAAACTAATTTCTTTTTCCTCTCCCTCGACTTCAATTAAATCAATCTTCTCTAATTGTTTAATCCGGCTTTGAACTTGCCTTGCTTTTGTAGCTTTGTATCGGAATCGCTCGATAAATTGTCGTGTTTGCTTTAGTTGCTGCTGCTGGTTTTTCGCTGCATTTAAAAGAAGTTCTTTTCTCTTTTGTTGTTCTGTTTCGAAGAAATTATAATTACCGGCATAGCTTTCTAATTTTCCGTTGCCTAACGCAAGAGTTTTGTTTGTCATATTATCGAGGAATGCCCTGTCGTGCGAGACAACTATAATAGACCCGTTGTAGGATTTGAGATAATCTTCCAACCATCTTAACGAATCGAGGTCGAGATGGTTTGTCGGTTCATCGAGCAACAAAAGTGAAGGATTGCTGAGTAAAAGTTTTGCAAGAGCTACGCGCATTTGCCAGCCGCCGCTGAATTCATCAGTCAATCGTTCAAAATCTTCGA
>JAHJRJ010000129.1 GCA_018830765.1 Bacteroidota bacterium
AATTTCTTTTTCGATAATCTTGTAAACTTCGATAAGCGGTATGTTAAAACGATTAGCAATTCTCTTGCACTCTTCAAACTCAGGCACAATTCTCTCGCGGCCGCCATCTATAACGACTTTGACTTTTACCTCCCCGAGTGAAGTACAAAGCAGCTTTGAACTCCTTAACAGTTTTTTTCTTCCCACTTCCTTTATGCGAAGACCGAGAGTTGTTGTTTGCTTAAAAAATACTTCAGCGATATTATCCAGATTAGACTTGCTTGTCAATGCGGACAATAGAATTCCGGGCCTCCCTTTCTTCATTATGATGGGAATAAGATAAGCGTCGTGAGCGCCTGCCTCTAAAAGTTTTTCGATGACGTATGGATAAATCTCAGGATTCATATCATCTATATTAGTTTCAACAATTACGGAATCTTCCTCCGAGGAACCCAAAAGAAGTTCCGCGACGAAAAGGCGAAGTAAGTTTGGTATTTCACCCATATCTCTACTTCCGGCACCATACCCGATCTTTTGTACCTTCATTTTTTCGAAAGTTATAATTCCGCCCGATAACGCCTTGATGATTGCCGCGCCCGTAGGAGTTGTTAATTCGAAAGGGATATCCGTTAATACAATCGGATAATCTTTTAACAATTCAACTGTCGCCGGAGTTGGTATGGGCATTTTACCGTGTTCGGTATTTACAAACCCGCTGCTGCCAAGTTTAATCGGTGAGGAATATACCCGTTCGATATGTAATAAATCCAAACAAATTGCCGTTCCGACGATATCCACTATCGCATCTAACGCACCGACTTCGTGAAAATGAATTTTCTCAATAGTGCTGTTGTGAACCGAAGCTTCTGCTACTACAAGCTCGTAAAAAATCTTCTTAGCATTTTCTTTTACCTTCTGGTTTAAACTACTCCCTCCGATGATTTGATGAATATCTTTTAAATGGCGATGATATTTCGGTTGGTCAGTTATTTCCACTGTTAGTTTTATTGCTGCGATTCCTTTACGTGTAACAGCTTCTGTTCTGAGTTCGAAACCCGACAAACCGAGTTTTTGAAGTTCAGATTTTAAGTTTTCAATTGAAACTCCCGCAGCAATAAACGCTCCGAGCGTCATATCGCCGCTAATTCCTGAAATTGTATCTAAGTATGCTATTCTCATAAGTTACTTAATATTTAAAAACTTTTTCAAAATAGGAAAGGAACTTCTGAGTAGCTCCTACATTCTTCTCAACAAAAGTAAAAGCTTTCTTTCCTATATCTTTTCGATGATCGTCGTCGGAAAACAATGTCCGCATTATTCTAAACATATCTTTCTCATCCTCGCCTGTAAATCCGATTCCCCTCTCAACCAACGCAATCGCCTCTTGCGAATTAGTATAGTTGGGCCCAAACACAACGGGTAATCCATACACCGCCGGTTCAAGCACATTATGCACTCCGCTGCGAAATGCGCCGCCCACAAATGCCACATTAGCATACTGATAAAGCGCCATCAGGATACCAACGCTATCGACAATTAAAACTCTTTCGCCGGAGTAATCATTCAAGTCAGAAAAACGACGATAAGTAGTTTCACCGTTTAACTCGCTCTCAATACGCTCCAAGTTGTGTTCGGTCGGCTCGTGAGGGACGAGTATCATCAATAAGTCAGGTTCTAAATTTTGTAGCTTAAAAAACACAGGGAACAAAACTTTTTCATCCGCCTCCCAGCTGCTGCCGACAATAAAAACTTTTTTCCCTCGAAGAATATTTTCGGGAATGAGATGTTTCTTTTTTGATTCGATACTTCGCTGCCAAACCTGATCATATCGCGTATCTCCCATTACTTCAATCTTAGAATTTTTTAGATTAAAATATTTGAAAGAATTCAAGTCAGATTCGGAAACAGTTAATATACAATTCACTCTATCGTACAAGCGCTTGTGAAAAGATTTTAAGACGGGGTATCTGCGGATTGTATTCCCGCGCATTGTGGCATTAGCTATAAAAACGGGGATATTTCTTTTCTTCAAAACACATAAGTGATTAGGCCATAAATCGTAACGGATCAAAACTGCAGCATCCGGTCGGACAATATCCAAAAACTTTCCGGCGTTTCGCAAAACATCGAATGGAATATAAGTAATAGCATCAGCAAGCTTATACTTCTTGGACGGTAGATACCCCGATGGCGAGAAGAAAGAGACGATTATCTTTACGTGAGGATGTCGTAACTTTAACTCGGCGATGATTGGTTTTGCCTGCTCAAATTCACCGAGCGAAGATGCATGGAACCAAATTCGTTTTGATGTTGGATCCAACTTCTGGACCTGTAATTGAAGATTTTCGAATAAGCCCATTCTACCTTTTATCCCTGTGCGGAATTTAGATTTGAATAAAGCAAACAGATGAAAACCCAACCATAAAAGCGGGATGACAAAAATGTTATAAATGATAATCCAGAATCTATCCATATCAGCTTAAATTCAGAATATGTTTGATTGAATAGTAAACCATATCGGTAGTAATACCCTTCATACATTTGAAATGTTTTTTGGGACATACGCTTGTGCCGTGATATGAGCACGGTCGGCATTTTAGATTATTGTTCTCAACAACTATATTTTCCGTGCCGTATGGAAAGAAACCGAATTCTTTTACAGTAGGACCAAAAATCGCCACGATTTTCCTTTTGCGGGCTGCGGCAAGATGCATAAGTCCT
>JAHJRJ010000130.1 GCA_018830765.1 Bacteroidota bacterium
TCCTTTTTCATTGAGGACCAACCCAGAGAGGATAACTTTGCTGGTTTTGTTTTTCGTTAGTTCCGTAAAGAGTTTATCTGTATCAGCCATCTGTGGGACTTTTTCTGGATGGACGAATGAGCCAACCTGGATAATGTCTACTCCAGACTCCATTAATCCATTAATCCATTTTAGTTTTTGCTCCATCGGGACGACTTGCTTTTCCATTTGCAGTCCATCCCGTAGACCGACTTCGTGTATGATGATTTTTTGCATAATTGAATTTCTCGTTTTAATCTACTGGATAAATTCGCTCCGAAGGAGTCCCTTCGGGAAAGCACGAATAACGAAACTCGAAATCCCGAAGGGATCCCTTTGGGACAAATTCTAATTTTCAAAATTCGAATGACCAAAACTTTTATTCGCTCTTGTGAATAATAGCACCAAAAATATTCATCAATTCGGTTGATTCTTGAATAAGCGCTGAGCGTTCTTGTTCGAGTTTTTCATTATTTTCAATGTAAACCAATTTCAATCAATATCTGCTCTCTTTTGATTCTTTTCGACAGATTTTTATTCTATGAATAAAATCTTTTTTACTAAGTGCCTCGTTTGCTTCGATGTAATTCGCACCAACAGAACCCGATGCTCGTACTAACTGGTGAACATCTTCAATATTTGCAACATTTTTTGGCAATTTACGAATAAAATTACGAACATTTTTTGCAAATTGAAATGTTCGTTCTTCTAAATCATAATGTTTAAGGTTTTTCTCTTCGGTTATTTGATATTGTTTCGGATTTCGAAATTCGATATTCGAATTTAATCAAAGCTTTTCCGCTATTACATGCGCCATCTCAAGCGTCTTGCTATTTCCGCCCATATCGTATGTGCGAACCTTTCCTTCCTTTATTACTTCGGCAACGGCATTTTCAATCTTCACAGCTTTTTCTTTTTCGCCTAACCAATCGAGCATCATTTTGGCTGCAAGGATTGTTGCTATCGGGTTTACTTTGTATTGACCGGCATATTTAGGAGCTGAACCGTGTGTCGGTTCAAAAACAGCCAACTTCTCTCCAATATTTCCTGAGCACCCGAATCCCAATCCACCAACCATCTGTGCGCATAAATCAGAAATAACATCACCATAAAGATTAGGCGCGACCAACACATCATAATTGAAGGGGTTTTTAAGTAACCACATAGTCATCGCGTCGATATTTGCGTCATCCCATTGAATGCCGGGATAATCTTTTGCCACGGCTTTGCCGATTTCCAAAAACAGACCGTCGGTTGCACGCACCACGTTTGCCTTATGTACAATAGTTACCTTTTTGCGTCCGTATTTTTTAGCAAACTCGAATGCCTCTCTTATTATTCTCTCAGAACCTTTTACAGTATTTATCTTACAAGAGATTGCATATTGGTCATTCGGTGTATCTTTAAAGTTAGCAAATGGTTTCGATAGCTTTGTGAGCACATCTACCAGCTCTTGGGGAACAGGTGCAAACTCCACACCAACGTAGAGGTCTTCTGTATTTTCTCTGAATACCACAAGGTCAATTCCTTCCTTAAAATTTAAAGGATTTCCCGGGTATGCTTTGCATGGGCGCAAACAAACATAGAGGTCAAAAAGCTGTCGCATCCTCACGATAGGAGAGCGATATACAAGTCCCTTACCTTTTAGTTCCGGAATAAGTTCCTCTTCGGCTGCCTTTATGGGTTTGGAGGTTATAGCACCAAACAATGAGGCATCTACATTTTTCATCAAATCGATTGTGCTTTGCGGAAGCGCATCGCCTTTTTTACACCAAAATTCCCATCCAATATCGCCGTGGATATATTCGGCGTCCAATTGAACTTTGTTCAAAACTATTTTAGCGGCTTCACATACTTCAATACCTACACCGTCGCCCGGGAGCCATGCAATTCGATACTTTGCCATAAAAAGTAAATCCTTTCTTTCCCCGAATTAATCGGGGATTATTTTCTTGTTTAGAGTTTATTTAATTAAGCGTTAACAGCCGCTGTTGATAATTCTTTTCCACGAACTAATGCTTGTTTGTTGAGTGGTAAAAGATGATGATAACGTTCCGGTAGAACTTTTTTCAAAGCATCCATTACAGAATCGAAAGATAGTATTTCGTGAACCCCTAACAGTCCGCCAAGCACTATCATATTCATTACTTTTGTATTTTTCATCTCAACGGCTGCTTCACTGGCAGGAATTGGGACGATGTTTATATCCTTCCTCGTAGGTGGATTAATGATATTTGTGCTATCGTATAGTATCGTCCCACCGGGTTTTACTTGACTTTCAAATTTGTCGAGTGATGGCTGATTGAGGGCTACTACAACATCGAACTTAGAAATAATCGGTGAGCTGATTCGTTTATCGGATACTATCACGATACAATTTGCTGTTCCACCTCGCATCTCGGGACCGTAAGATGGCATCCACGATACTTCTTTCTTTTCTACAAGCCCTGCATAAGCCAAAACCTGACCCATTGATAGAACACCTTGTCCGCCAAATCCGGCAAAAATTATTTCGTATGTCATTGCACAACCTCCTTCTTGGGTTGAGGAGGCGTCGTCTTTTTCTCAACTAATTTACCGGCGTCTTTCAAATCACCTAATGGGTAATACAGAAACATATTCTCTTCCATCCATTTGTTAGATTGTACCGGTGTCATCTTCCAACCGGAAGGACAATTAGAGACAATTTCAATAAGACAAGTTCCCTTCTTCTCCATCTGATACTTGAATGCTTTCTCTATCGACTTCTTAAAGAACCTAACGGCAGATGGAGTATGAACCGCTTGGCGAGTTACATAATGAGTACCGGGTAGAGTTGCAACAACTTCAGTAATTTTGAATGGATAGCCTTGTGTGTGAACTTCTCTTCCTTCAGGTGTTGTGCTTGTTACCATTCCAAGAAGCGAGGTAGGGGCCATTTGTCCACCCGTCATTCCGTAAATTCCATTGTTGATGAAAATTATAAGGAAATTTTCACCCCGGTTGCACGAGTGAATTGTTTCAGCGGTTCCAATAGCTGCCAGGTCGCCATCCCCCTGGTAAGTAAAAACCAACTTATCAGGAAGGACACGCTTTATTCCGGTTGCTACGGCTGTCGCCCTACCGTGTGCCGCCTCTTGCATATCAACATTCATATAATGATAGGCAAGAACTGAACAACCGACAGGCGCTACTCCAATTGTTTTATCCTGTATTTTCATCTCTTGTACAACTTCCATCAAAATCTTATGCACGACACCGTGTCCGCAGCCCGGACAGTAATGCATACGAACTTCAGAAAGAGTTTCGGGTTTTTCCCAGACTATCTCCATTCCATCAACAGGTATTTCTATGTTATTCATACTTTCTCCTTCATCATTTCAACTGATGTATTTTTTAATTCTGTTTTATCGATGAACTTAACAAGCACATTAAATATTTCTTCAGGTGAAGGAATAATACCACCCATACGGCCGTAAAACTCTACCGGAATTTTACCGGCAACACCGAGACGAACATCTTCCACCATCTGTCCGGCATTCATCTCGACGACCATCGCACCTTTGAGGCGGTCCGCCATCTCGTTCAGTATGTTATAAGGGAATGGATAAAGTGTAATCGGACGAAGAAGTCCAACCTTTAATCCGTTCTGCCGTGCAATTTCCACCGAACGTTGACAAATACGAGATGATAATCCAAACGCAAGTAGAATATATTCAGCATCATCCGTATCGATTAACTCGTAACGAACTTCTTTCTGTTCTATCAATCGATATTTAGCTTGCAACCGTATATTTATTTTTTCCATCTCTTCAGATTGGATGTGAAGTGAAGTAATAACATTCGGCGCTCTATCCAGGGTTTTACCGGTTGTTGCCCACGGCTTCGGAAGTTTGTGTTCTTTCGGATTGTATTCAGGGAAGATGACTTTTTCCATCATCTGTCCGAGAGCGCCATCAGCAAGAATTATGACTGGATTTCTATATTTATCTGCAAGGTCAAAACCAAGATATACAAAATCTGCCATTTCTTGCACGCTCGCAGGAGCCAAAACAATAAGATGGTAGTCGCCGTGACCGCCACCTTTTACAGCCTGGAAGTAGTCGCCCTGAGATGGCTGAATAGTTCCAAGCCCGGGACCACCACGGCTAATGTTAATTAAAAGACACGGAAGTTCGGCGCAAGCTATATAAGAAATTCCTTCTTGCATCAAACTTATACCGGGACCCGATGAAGAACTCATTGTTCTGGCGCCGGCGCCCGCTGCGCCATAAATCATATTGATTGCAGCTATTTCGCTTTCAACTTGCATTACAATCATACCACGTTTACGGCCCTCATCTGCTAA
>JAHJRJ010000131.1 GCA_018830765.1 Bacteroidota bacterium
GATATAAAGGACTAACCGTGCAAAGTTGGTTTGAAGATAAAATTCAGGCAGGTATTTTCTTAGCAACGGTCGTTTTAGTAAGTTTAGGCATCATCGCAATCTATTCAGCTACATACGACGCGGGCGCCTCTGCATATTTCTACAGGCAAATTATTTGGGCTTGTGTCGGTTTTGTAATGATGCTCGCAGTAATCTTTATACCTTTTCGAACTCTTCAACTCATCTCATATCCGTTGTACGGTTTTTCGATTTTGTTCCTCGTCGCAGTGCTTGTTTTAGGTAAGTCGATTGCCGGTTCTACGAGTTGGTTCGGTATTGGAAGTTTAGGACTTCAACCTTCAGAGATTACAAAAGCAACTTCAATACTCGCTTTAGCTTCATATTTATCCGACAAGAGAATAAACCTCCACAGATTTAAAAATCTTGCCGTAGCGAGCGGAATCGTTCTCTTACCTGTAACATTAATTTTGCTGCAGCCCGATATGGGTACAGCAATTATTTTTATTGGCTTGCTTATATCTCTTCTTTTTTGGGCTGGGGCATCTCATACTTTGATGATTTTTCTAATTGCACCTGCTTTTGCTGCCGTAGCGGCTTTGTTCGGGACTACGCCGTTTCTCATAGTCATTTTATTGTTATTGTTGTTCTTATTCTTCATTAAAGAAAATAAATTTATCTCAGCGATAATTTTTTCTTTCACTGTATTAGTTGGTATTTCCGTTCAGTTTATTCACGGTAAGCTTGCTCCTTATCAACAAAAACGGATAGATACGTTTCTTGACCCTGCGGG
This sequence comes from Bacteroidota bacterium, assembly GCA_018830765.1. Lineage (GTDB taxonomy): Bacteria > Bacteroidota > Ignavibacteria > UBA10030 > BY39 > JAHJRJ01. Next base: position 791 of record JAHJRJ010000131.1, read on the forward strand.
CGACCCTCTTGGTGCGGGATATAATGTAATACAATCAAAAGTGGCTATCGGTTCGGGTGGGATTTTCGGAAAAGGTTTCTTGGAGGGAAGTCAAACTCAATTAAACTTCATCCCAGCCCAATGGACTGATTTTATTTACTGTGTACCCGCAGAGGAGTTCGGTTTTATTGGCGCTTTTTTGATTTTAATCCTATTTGCTTATATTCTTTTTAAAGGAGTTCATTTAGCGTCCACCGTCAAAAGTCGTTATGCAAGTTTGGTTTGCATTGGTGTCGTTTCTGTGTTAGCTTCACATATAATTATTAACATCGGTATGGTCATGGGAATGATGCCCGTAATCGGAGTGCCTCTGCCGTTTTTGAGTTACGGCGGTTCGTTCTTATTATCCTGTATGTTTATGATCGGACTATTGTTAAATATGTATTCCAACAGAAAAGAATATTAAAAGGTTATCATGAAATCAACAATCAAATCTAAAAGAGTTCCAGCCAATAAATTACGATGGCGTTGCAACACGAACAAATTAAAGTTTAAAACGACCGACGACGTTCAACCTATAAAAGAAATCATCGGGCAGGACAGAGCACTCCGTTCGCTGCGTCTCGGCTTGGAAATCAAGCACGAGGGTTACAATGTTTTTGTAACCGGATTTTCCGGTACAGGAAGAACAACTACGATCAAAAGACTACTAAGCGAGTTTAAAGATAAAAAAGTTCAACTCTACGATTATTGCTACGTTTTTAATTTCCAAAATCCCGACCAGCCGTTACTCGTCAAACTCGATGCCGGACAAGGCAATGGTTTCAGAAAAGATATAGACGAATTCCTTACCGACCTTTTAAAAAATATACCCGCTGTTTTTGAAAGCAGGCGCTATCAAGACGAGAAGAAAAAGTTTATCGAGCATTTTCAGGACCGGCAGCGAAGTGTACTGAAAGAGTTTGAAAAAAAAGTCAAAGAAAAAGGTTTTGAAGTTATACAAGTTCAAGTTGGCGCTATGATGAGACCCGATATTGCCCCGGTAATGAACAACGCGCCGGTGACTTACGAACAGATAGAGACATTAATGCAGCAAGGACAGATCACTCAAGAGCAAATCGAGAGTTGGATGAAAGTGCGAAAAACCCTGGAATCTCAAATGGAAATAGTATTAAGAGAGATTAGGAATATCGACCGCAGGTTGAATGAGACGTTAGAGGAGCTTGCGATAAAGTATATCCTGCCGTTAATCAAGGCATCAGTCGACGAAATATGTAAGAAATATTCATGCGAAAAACTTAAAACTTTCTTCGACGAATTGACAAAACATATACTCTCAAATCTCGGGAGATTCAATCCTGCTCAACAACCACAGTCAATGATACCTGATGAAAAATCACAACGTCATGAAGTTAACGAATTCCTTGAGTTCAAAGTGAATGTCGTTGTCGATAACTCGAAGACGGAAGGAGTTCCGATCATTATCGAAACGAACCCGCGTTTTAAAAATGTATTCGGTACCATCGAACGAGAAATCGATAAAAACGGAGTTTGGCGTTCCGATTTTACGATGATAAAAGCCGGGTCGTTGCTGAACGCTAACGGAGGTTATCTGATTTTGTATGCACTCGACACGCTCGTCGAGCCGGGAGTTTGGCAGAACCTGAAACGTACGCTGCGTAATCAACAGCTTGAGATTCAATCGGTGGAAGCAGGGTTATTCGGCGCGACCTCATCGCTCAAGCCCGAACCTGTAGAGTTAGATGTTAAGGTAGTAATGATCGGCGATGCTTACGTATATCACATCTTGTATGAAGCCGACGATGACTTCAAAAAAATATTTAAAGTTCGAGCCGATTTTGAAGTCGAGATGAAACGCGACGAGTCGTCTATCAACAACTACATATCATTTATTAAAATGATATGCGAGGAAGAAAAGCTAAAGGCATTTGATAAATCGGGTGTGGCGGAGGTTATTGAATACGGAATCAGGTTAGCAGGCAGACAATCTAAACTGACCACAAGGTTCAACATTATTGCCGACGTGATGCGCGAAGCCGATTACTGGGCTGTGAAGGACGGCAACGGCGCCGTGTCTGCGAAACATGTCCGTAAATCAATCGAAGAGCGCATCGAACGTGTAAAAATGATTGAAGAAAAAATTAAAGAAATGATTATAGAAGGAACGATACTGATAGATAGCGTCGGTGCGAAAGTAGGGCAAGTGAATGGCCTTTCGGTTTACGATACGGGCGAATATTCTTTCGGTAAACCTTCACGTATTACAGTTACGACTTCGATGGGTAAAGCCGGTGTCATAAATATCGAAAGGGAAGCAGAACTGAGCGGACCTACGCACGATAAAGGTGTGTTAATTCTTTCCGGCTACTTGCGTCGGATGTATGCTCAAGACAAGCCGTTAGCGATGAGCGCCAGTATTGCGTTTGAGCAATCCTATTCGGGCGTTGA
>JAHJRJ010000132.1 GCA_018830765.1 Bacteroidota bacterium
AATTGTTTCTAAAAAGGATTGGATCGTCTTTGGCGATTTACTAATTTGGCACGGAAGAAATTTTTGCATCGCTAGAAAACCGAAATGTGCGGAATGTCCTATTAACGGTTTGTGTCCCTCTGTAGAATTTTTTATTAATCAATAGACCAACTACTTATACACTTGGGTTTTCTCGGTATATATGTTAATGACTGCCGTGAGTATGCCTTTTTTTGAATATCGAATATCGAATGCTGAATATTGAATTACGAAGTAGTTGAAAATACTTCGACATTCTGCGGTTCGATGTTCGACATTCATTATTCAAAGCCACAGCCCCCGCCTGTTGCGGGCAGGTTTGGCGGTGGTAGTTTATAGTTGATTGCTGAAGGAGATTCGAATCAGCCAGTTGCATAAAAATTGTTTATTAGCGTACATATTGCTTTCCACATTTATTTTATTTATCTTGATATTGGGCTGTGAGTCTGGTTGAGTAAATATAAGAAATATTATAACCTTCAAGATGAAGAAATATGATATATTGGTTGTTGATGACTCCGAAAATTTCAGAGATTTAATTAAAGACTTTCTTCAGAAACAGTCGGAGGTCGGAAAGGTACTTGCTTCGGGCTCAGGTGCTGAGGCGATCGAATGTTTGAAAAGTTTTAATCCCTCTGTGATACTGATGGATATTGTTATGCCCGGTATGAACGGATTCGAAGCTTCTCAAAAAATCCGACAAATAAATTCGGAAATACCGATAATAATTTTATCAGGGTATGAAGTTACAGATTGGAGGGAAGCGGTTGAAAAATTAGGTTTGAATGGCTTTGTCAACAAGGTTAATCTTGTCAGTGAGTTAATGCCGGTAATCTTTAAATCACTCAGAAATAAACAAATTTAACAAGTAGTTTTTTTACTTGTTGTTAAATGAACTAAACCAAAACGTGATTTGTTATTCTGTTAGAAAATTCAAAATACAAACGATTTTCTGGGTAAGTATCATTCCTCCCGTGATACTTTAAATGAAGCCGGTCCCTGCGGTCCTACCCCCTTAACGCGGGGGCCGAGCTTCGGCCCATTTAATTTTATCTCCTCTAATCCAACCAAGTATTAATGGCTTTTAAGTATTTAGAACGAAAGTGGCTGAGAACAGAAACGAATAACTTACTGTCTGATGTTACGCAAACATAGACATTTACTGATTTCCGGTTCATTCATTAGCATACAAACGAACTCAACCCCTATCAGAGTTTGAGCAAACGCTCGGGGCTGACGAAAAAGTGGAAGATCCCTTGTAGTGCGAACTTTAGTTCGCTTAAATTTCATCAAAAAGCGAAATGAATTTCGCTCTACATCTCTCTCAAAGAACTTATTGGTCACCCTCGGTTGGGGGATGAGTTGTATTCAAAATCAAATATTTTCAACAAATTCTTATATATCTGCGTAACATCAGTTACTGTATCAATTGATAAGACTGATAAAGTTATTTCAACAGTTTATTCCGATGCTTATATTGATATTTTGTAAAATATTTTGTATCAATAAGAGGTTACTAATAATCATATTGTTAAAATAAATGAGTTCAGATATATTCACCGACATTAATGCGATATTTTTAGGATTTATTATTGCGATAATTTTTGTTTTGATTATAATTCAAATCAAAAACAGAAAAGCTTTAAAATATTTACACTACCTCAAAAATAAATTATTTTCCCGTAAAAATAAGTAAGAACATCCTTTTTACCTTCATTTTTTCGACTGCATTCTAAAAGTTTGATTGTTTATCACATCTTTTGTATATTTTTCGGCGATAAATTCCAAAAACCTAGAAGAGATAGATGATAATAATGAAATTTGGCGGCACTTCGACACAAGATGCCGCTGCTATGTTAAATGTTACGGAGATTGTTAAATCACACCTTCATAAGCATCCATTTGTTGTTATATCCGCAATTGCTCAAGCTACAAATCAACTTGAACAAATGTGCAACCTTGCGAAGAGCGGCGATTTAGAAGGCGGACAAGTAGTTTTAAAAAACTTTATAAAAAGACATTTATATATCGTCAATCAAGCAATTACAGATCCTGTTGAAAAAATTGCGATTAACACAAAAATTAATAATATCGGTGAGGAATTAGCGGAACTGATACGTGGAGTAGCTATCATCAAAGAGTTGACGCCTAGAATACTCGACAAGTTTTACAGTTATGGTGAGCTACTGTCATCGATGATCGTCTACCATATCATGAAAGAAAAGGGAATCGACTCGTTGTGGATTGACACTAAAGATTTTATGATTACGGACGATAATTACAACCGTGCATTACCGGTTATGGAAAGTGTTCACGACAAACTGATTTCGCTTACTGGTGATTTATTGAAGGAAGGTAAAACCTTAGTCACACAAGGATTTATAGGATTCACATTAGACGGCGATCGCACAACTATGGGACGCGAAAGCTCCGATTTTTCCGCGGCAATTATCGGGTCGGTTTTGAACGCCGAGGACATACAAATATGGACTGATGTTGATGGAATCCTAACAGGCGACCCGAACATCGTCGAAAACCCGAAAAAAATTAAAGTACTCTCCTTCGAAGAAGCTTATGAATTGTCGCTGCTTGGCGCAAAAGTATTACATCCTAATACTATGTTACCCGCACTGGAAAAAAATATTCCCATACACGTATTTAATTCAAAACGACCACAAATTTCCGGAACTTTAGTTTCAAATTCTGCCAATACTTTTACTCCACAGAACGCCTCCGTCATAAAATCCGTTACGTACAAAACAAATATTAACTTGATTAATATTAGACCGAAAGTTCGTTCAACACCTTTTGTTTTCTGGGAACATATCTTTAATCTTTTCACGAAATATAAAATTAACCCACTCTTAACATCCACATCGGAATTCAAGTTTTCAGCGGCTTTTGAAACTAAATCCAACATCGACTCACTAAAACACGAAATCGGCGAGATTGGCGATTTCAAAATAAAAGAAGGTTTAGCTTTAATCAGTTTAGTAGGCAGCAATGTGCTTCACGACTACTCATTAAATGAAAAGATATTTTCCGAATTCAGAAGAACTAAAATCAATTTTATGTCTTTCGGTACTTCGGAATCGAGTATTAGTTTTATGATTCCGGTTGACCATTTTAAAGAAACCGTTCGGCGTCTTCATCAAATATTCTTTGAGACACAGGATGATTCAAATATTTTTGAATCGCTTCAGACGACTAACATAATTACACCCGATAAGGAAGCATAACAGTTGGAAGTATTTATACGAATATTAAAATATCTTAAACCTTACAAGAAAACAGTATATCTTCTTTTATTTTTAATGCTGATGTATGTTGTGTTAAATCTATTTTCAATGGCGATGTTAGTTCCTTTAATTGATGTGATATTTACTGACATCTCTGCGGTTACTCCTCAATCTACCATTGCTATTGACATCACAAAAGGAAATTTAAAGGATCAATTAACCGGCTGGTTATATCAGACAATGAATCAATACTCGAAGCATGATGCTTTGATGTATGTTTGTATAATAATAGCAATCGGTTTTCTGCTCAAAAATCTTACGGCATACTTGCAGATGTATCTGAACGCCGCTATCGAGCAAGGGATACTGCGCGATTTGAGAAATGACGTTCAAAGGCATTTACATAAACTATCTTTGCATTTTTTCATGGCTCGCAGGAAGGGTCATCTGATAAGCATGGTTATGAACGATGTCCGCCTTATTACAGAATCAATAATGGCGATTTTGAGTACTGTCTTCCGTGACCCTCCTACGATATTCGTAAGTGTAACCATTCTGCTGATTTTTAACTGGAAACTGACGATGATAATTCTGCTCGTAACACCAATTTTTGGTTTTATCATCGGTCGCATCGGAAACAAATTAAAAAAATACAGCTTGAGGTATCAAGAAAAATTGGCAGAAATTACTGCATTGATGGATGAAACTATCAGCGGGGTTCGTGTTATTAAAGCCTTTAAAATGGAAAAGCACGAAATAGAAAAATTTGAAACGCATACAGAGCGTCTGTATAAAATATTCGTTAAACTATCGCGTATTCGAAGCATCTCAAGCCCCCTGAGTGAATATTTAGGGATCCTCCTCGCAGCGATAGTTTTATGGTTCGGCGGTCAAGGCATTATTGCAAAAACAAGCCCGATGACAGCAGGACAATTCATTTTCTATCTTACAATTTTATTATCAATGCTGCAGCCGATAAAAATAATAACTCAGGTTTATAACAGCGTAAGAGAAGGTACAGCAGCAGGGGAGCGGCTATTCGGGATTTTAGATATTAATCCCCGTATCGTAGATTCGCATGACGCAACGGTAATTAAAGAATTTAAACATTCGATTGTCTTCGATAACGCTTCATTTAAATACGATACAAGTGATCTTGTATTGAAAAATATCAATCTTCAAGTTTCTAAGAGTGAAATAATTGCTATCGTTGGTCCAAGCGGTTCGGGAAAGTCTACCTTCGTCGATTTGATACCGCGCTTCTACGACCCGCTTGAAGGCAGCATTAAGATTGACGGGATCGATTTACGCAATGTTACACAGGATTCATTAAGAGACTTGATGGGGATTGTTACTCAGGAGACGATTTTATTTAACGATTCTGTGGCTGCAAATATCGGTTATGGTGTTAAGGACGTGCCTCACGAAAAAATTATCGAAGCTGCAAAAATAGCTAATGCCCACAACTTCATAGAGAATCTATCGGATGGATACAAAACGATGGTCGGAGACAGGGGCGTTAAACTTTCAGGAGGTGAAAGACAACGGCTTGCCATTGCACGTGCAGTTTTGAAAAATCCTCCGATATTGATACTTGATGAAGCAACTTCGTCTCTTGATCCTGAGTCGGAAATGTTGGTGCAAGAGGCGTTAGAGCGATTGATGAAAAACCGAACCAGTTTCGTAATCGCTCACAGATTCTCGACCATTCAAAACGCCGATAGAGTTGTTGTAATGGAAAAGGGTAAAATTGTTCAGGTAGGCAAATATACAGACCTTGTGAGTGCGGATGGTTTGTTTAAGAAATTATACAACCTTCAGTTTAGATTGTAACAAAAGAACAGACTACAAGCCCGCCAGTCTGTTCTGCCATTCATTCATCGTTCTGTGTTTATTTGATAAGCTTATAGTTTTTATATTCTCCGATTCTCAGGTTTGTCTTTTCCTCGATAAACCGAGGAAGTCGTTGCTTTATCTTTTGTTTTTGATTTATAGGCGGTGAAAAACTCCAATTATATTTCGTTATCCGGTCTGCCATTACTTGAGGGTGCGTTTCTTCGAACTTTTGGATAGATTCGATAATAGAAAAATCAAATTCATTTTGTTGCGGTATATTTTGCTCAACCCACTTATCTTCGTGCCATAGCTTGTTGAATGCAACGACCTTATCCTGCATAATTTTCGGATGTTTAACCCAGCCGTAATGGTTCACGTATGCATCTACAAATTTTACATTCATCTTTCTGTTATCAATCCGGAAGCCTTGTGCATCCTTCCATGATTGGACGCCGATGTTGTTTCTTATTACTCTAATCTCCTGTCTGTACCAACTGCGGGAGTTTGCATAATAATCATAACTGCCGTAAAAGTGGATGTACTTCAATAAAAGCCCTTCCACTCGTCTGTCGTCTAAATTCTGCTGCACGGCTTCTTTTATTACTGGGAGATACTTTTCGTGAACAACCTCATCCGCCTGCAAATAGATTCCCCAATCGCCGGTGATGTTCGCGAGGGCTATGTTAGTTTGCTGTGCCAGTATATTCCCGCCGGTTCTGAGTTTCTCATCCCAAGTTGTTTTTTCGATGATTTTTATCTTCGTGTCGTTGAGAGCAAGTATTCTGTCTAAGGTTCCGTCCTCAGAATCACCCACCGCTACAACAAATTCATCACATATAGGTAGGATGGATTTGATTGATTCGATAAACGGATAATCGAACTTGACCCCGTTACGCACTATAGAAAAACCACTTATTTTCATCGGAAATTTGGAAGTATTCAAAAATTTTGTTTTAATATACACAATCAATGTCGAATAAAAAATTTATAAATACAGTTAAACCTCATTCTAACATTTTTCTATCTCTAAAAGCAGTTTTACTGTTGATGATTGTGTTTACACTGTTTCGATTTGTTTTTTTCTTGTTTTATTATTCAAGCTATACGGGAGTTGATATTTCCGAAATTGCAATTTCGTTCTTTGTCGGCTTGCGTTTCGATTTAGCTTCTGTAATGATGATTGGAGGTTTGTTTTTCTTGCTTCTAAATCTTCCCGGCAAATTCAAATTTTATAGTGGATATCGCATTTCTATATTGTCAATCTTCTATTTAGTTTTCATCGCAGCATTAACCATCTCAATCGGTGATATATATTACTATCAATTCTCTAAACGAAGGATTTCATACGAAATATTTAATCTTACAAAATCATTCCCCGAATTGTTTACAATGGTTGTGGATAATTATCTTCTTCAAGCGAT
>JAHJRJ010000133.1 GCA_018830765.1 Bacteroidota bacterium
ATTTGATGATAGGGAAAAAAGAAGTTGAGTAGTTGAGATGATGAGAAGTTGAGAGAAAAGCCCTTGCTTAATTGAAAAATAAGCAGGGGCTTTTTTATTGGGTCGAATGTTATTAAGATAGAAACGATGAACCGGAGAATGAAAGAATCGGCGAGCAAATCCACGAAAAATTTTGAATTATATTTCAATAATTCTACAAAGATTCACAACATTCACCGTGACCTCTGGGGTTAAATATTTTCGGTATGAGTTTTTATAACACTAAGGGCACCGAGGCCAAAGCTAAAGCTTAGACCCAAAGAGCATAGAGGGCTATATCTTATGTTTTGGGTTTGGACTGATTTGGTTTCACGCTCGCCCCGATAAAATCGGGGCCCGCCTTTAGGCGAGGTCTCGAGGCTGACCAAAAAGTGGAAGATTCCTTGTAGTGCGAACTTTAGTTCGCTTAAATTTCATCAAAAAGCGAAATGAATTTCGCTCTACATCTCTCTCAAAGAACTTATTGGTCACCCTCGAACAAAGTGCGCAAAGAAAAAGCAGGCAGCTAAGAGCAGAGAATGGTGAGGCCGCTGCGTCCTTCGCGCCTTTGCCAGAGTATTTTAGATAGCTAAGCTCAAAAACAAATATTACACGAAGCGCCACGCCCGCCTGCCCTCTTCGACCATAATTGGCGGGCAGGAAGGATACAGGAAACCGTACGAAGAACAAAGAACGAATGACAAACTACAAACTGCTCTTAGCTCTTTGCGTCTCAGTTTTAACCAAGCCCTTTGCGTTCGGAGTTTATCCCGCTCGACGAGAAACGTTTTACGTTTCGAGTCGACCTATCTACCTAAGGTAGTCGTAGACTACGATTCTACGAACCATAGATTTGTACCTACGGCCTCGTAGAGGACTCGTAGAGTAGAAAGTTATCGACCAACGGCGGGACGTGAAACACACACAGCTCAAGCAAAGTTTTTGATTAAACATCTAATAATCATATATTTATTTAAATTCAGGTATAATTTTAACATTTTAACCATTAAACTATGCAAATTCAATTTATTAATCCGTCCCGTTTACGGGACGGACTAACTTTTATAGCTGCGATTATTATCATTTCAACAACAAACCTCGTAGCTCAAATACAAATAGGTCCTTATCTACAAAATCCTACTCAAACAAGTATTACGATTTGTTGGATTGCAGAGGAAACCGGTTTCGGAGAAGTAAAATTCGGGACAGACACGACTCTAAGTAAAAGTAGATTCAGCGGTCAGAAAACGACTTATCATCGGATTGCTTTAGATAGCCTCAATCCGCAAACAGAATATTATTATCAAGTTTCAGGCAATGGCTATTCGTCGGATGTCTATAAATTTAGAACCGCACCTGCTGATACATCATTTTTTACATTTGTTGTATTAGGCGATACAAGGACTGGAGATGAAGTTCATAAACAGATAGTCGAGAAAATCATTAACATCAATCCCGATTTTGTAATTAATACCGGTGATTTAGTTCCAAACGGAACCCGTTTAAAGGACTGGGATATCTTTTTTGATATTAATAAAGATATGATGAAAACCATTCCTTACTTTCCCGTATTAGGCAATCACGAGGAAAATTCTGACCACTACTTCAATTATTTTTTATTACCCGGCAACGAAAGATATTATTCGTTTTCCTGGGGGAATTCATTCTTTATTGCTTTGGATAGTAATAATCCATATATAAAAAGCGAAGAACAAAAAACTTTTCTTAATGCTCAACTAGAAGAAGGAAAAGAGAAAAATTTTACTTTCGTTGTTTATCATCATCCGCCCTATTCGTCAGTCAACACGAGGAGGGAAGACAGAGAAAAAAACAGACATCACTTTTTGGATATCTTCCAGAAACGCAAACCAGATATAGTGTTTAATGGCCACGACCATAACTATCAGCGGTTTTTGGTGAATGAAATTAATTATGTGGTTGCCGGCGGTGGTGGAGCGCCGCTTTATAAAATCGGAATTCCTGATGAAGGTTTCATAACGGGTGCAGAGGAATATAGTTACTGTATAATTACCGTCTCAGGTCCAAATTTAAAAATGGAAGTTTTCGGATTGGGCGGAAAACTTCTCGACAAAATGGAAATCACAAGCAAAAGATAATAAGTCACATGCGTTTACCACCTGAAAAAATAGAAGAAATCCGGAATTCGACAGATATAGTCGAATTGATCGGCGCTTTTGTGAAGCTGAAAAAGCGAGGGAAGAATTACGTCGGGCTCTGTCCATTTCACAACGAAAAAACACCTTCGTTCACAGTGTCATCGGATAAACAAATGTATCATTGCTTCGGATGTGGGGTCGGCGGTAACTCGATTTCTTTTATGATGGAATTTGAAAAAATTTCGTTCATTGAAGCCGTTAAATCTTTAGCCGAGAAAGCCGGAATTTCTTTACCTGTTTACACTCCTGAATACGATGCGATTGCAAACGAGCAAGAGGAATTGTACTCAGCTTGCAAAGCAGCTGGACTTTTCTTCTATCATAATCTCACCGAAACGAGTGAAGGAAAGTTTGCGCAGGAGTACTTTCATAAACGCGGTTTTTCAAACGAAACAATAAGAACTTTCGGGCTTGGATACTCTCCGAATTCGTGGGACTCGCTAATCAAACACGCGGAAAGAGAAAACATACCGCTTCAGACGCTCGAAAAGGCAGGACTTGTGAGAAAACGTGATGACGGAAGTTATTACGATTATTTTAGAGGCAGAGCAATGTTTCCAATCTTTTCGTCAACTGGGAGGACAGTAGGTTTTGGCGCACGAAAATTATACGAAGACGACCAACTCGGCAAATACTTGAATTCGCCCGAAACGTTAATCTATAACAAAAGCCGGATACTTTACGGAATCTCTCACGCAAAAGAAGCCATTCGTGAAAAAGATTACGCCGTTTTAGTCGAGGGTTATGCCGATTTAATACGTGTTTATCAAGAAGGAATCCGGAACATCGTTGCCTCGAGCGGTACTTCATTGACGGTCGAACAAATTCAGTCCATCAGCCGGTACACAAAGAATATCACAATCGTTTACGACGCCGATTCTGCCGGGTCTAAAGCCGCAATGCGCGGCGTTGACTTGATTCTTGAAAAAGACTTAGACGTCAGAGTCGCCGTTCTTCCGCAAGGAGACGATCCCGATTCATTCGTCGGCAAATATGGAGGCGAAAAATTTTTGGCTCTGTTAAAAAATTCAGTGTCATTCGTGGATTTTATTGCACAGGCATTCGAAAGGGAAGGTTATTTGAAAACTCCCGAGGGGCAAACTAAAGCAGTTCGTACAATCATTCAAACAATATCCAAAATCAAGGATGGGATAAAGCGGAATTTCTATATCCAACTCGTTGCGGAAAAATATGGACTATACGAATCGCTTTTGCATCAAGAGCTTGAAAAATATATTAAGATTGAAAAAAGCCGGTCAGAATATCAGCTTGTCAGAGATGAAATCGACGAAGCGCAGCTCGAAACCGATACTCAAAATTTAAACGGGTCGAAAAAAACTGTAACGACTACGGAAAATATTCCGCTTGCCGAACGAGACATTCTTCATGCAATGATCGACGGCGGTCGCAAAGTGACCGAATTTGTCTTCTCCAATTTTTCTCCAGAACAATTTTCCCACCCTTACGCTAAAATCTTAGCGCAGGAAATTCATTCATTATACGAAACCGCAGACGAACTAAACGCAGCTATGCTTATCGATTCAATCACCGAGACCCCGCACCTTCAAGTAGAAGAGATTGAAGCAATTAAAAAACTTCTGACTGACCTGGTGTTCAGTCAGTATGAGTTAAGTAAACGATGGGCAGAGGAAGGGACCACAATTATAAAAGGCGATGCAATGCAAATTGCGCGTGACGCTTTACGTACGATACTCCTGCAAACAGTTCAGAAAAAGTTGGAGGTAAACCAACAATCGATGAAAGAAGCAAGTAAGCGGGGAGAAGACGTATCGCATTACCTGCAAACACATACTCAACTTCTTGAAGAGAAGAAATTTTTATCGAGTGAAAAGTGTTTTCAGAAATAGGATTTACCGCAAAACAGTGAACCATTATTGATTCTGTTTACACGGTAGTGTCTCAGTTTGAAATTTTATAATCTCCCAGTATGTTTGACCGATTAAGGAATATTTATTATATATTCCTATACGAAGAAACCAAAACGACCACGTGACCCCTAATCAGCTCGCTAAATCCATTGTTGAGCTTGCGACGGATGAAAAAGTGAAATTATTACCGTAAACGTCTTAAATGTTCATGTCGTTGAATTGGGACGTTTGGAGGGCTTAAAGGGCGGAAAGGCAAGAGTATTGAAACTCTCTAAGACGCAACAAGTAAAAATTGCTAAATATTGTGACTATGGTTTGTTAGGGAAAAAATAGGAAGAAGTAATTTCGAGGGTAATTGAAGTAATCCTATTTTTTTCGTTTTTCTGCTTTCCTCTTATTCCGAGTTTTACGTCTCTCATCCGTTGATTGTAAAGCACCACCATATCGTTTGTTGTGCTCGCTGATTTCTTGGACGAAATCGATTTCTTCAACAGATGGATAACGGAAGGTCATACATGTTTTTCCGTTATAATTTGTAATCGCAAGGTCACCACTCGTTATTATGTCCATTCCGATTAAAACGTCCGCGCCGCCAATTCCGCCCTCTGAAACGACGACTCCAACAACATTGACGTTGTTAGGTAAATAAATGTTTACTAAGTAAGTGTTGGTTTCATATTCGTTGACTTTTCCGCCATCTCCAACCGCTTGAACAATAGTGCGACCCGACGGTTTTAAATTTAGAGCGATTACAACGGACGGGTTTATCACTGTATTTGTGGCACCAGTATCCCAAATACAGTTAAAAGGTTTTATTAACGGCTCAGGAAGTCCACTTGAGGGGTGATAGGCCTCGCTAACCCTTATCTCATTTTTCAGGACATTGGCTATTCCATTGTATCTTGTGGTTAAGCCGAAGACAGGCTGTTGTTGAAATTTCAAAGAAACATCCGTCCTTCTCTTGCGTTATTTAAACGCAACTCTTGAATGGAATGTCTGGGTATAGCTATTTTTCCCAGGAAGACATTGCTGAATAAGAAAGGTACCACTCTCAAACTTTTTCTTCGCTTCAGAATAAGCCTCCATCTCCGTGTCATACACAGCTATAACGCGTTCATCCTGGATAATGAGAAATTTGCCCTTATAACGAGCAACCAATTCATCTTGGTGTTCTTTGTAATATTTGAATTCTTTTTCGAGCATATTTTTTTATTTCTCCGTCTGCTGTCACTGTTAGAATATACAGAATAGTTAGCTACAAGTCAACAACATCATTAACACAACTAATTAAAAAACAGTTCCTATTGGGCAATTGAAGATTTAGTGAAGTTAATTGATTCAAATTGAGATACTACCGTTTACACGTATACTTTGGAAATCAAGCTCATTTCAATTATATTATTTCAAAAATAAGCGATATACCCATTTGAATGAGTAAAATACGACGCATTTTAGTAGTTCGAACCGACAGAATCGGCGATGTTGTGCTTACTTTACCGATGGTGGATGTTCTAAGAATGAATTATCCGGATGCTTATATTGCGATGATCGTGCGCGAATACACAGCAGACCTTGCGCGAAATTCGGATAACATAGATGAAGTAATTTTATACGATAGAAACGGAAAGCTAATCCCTTTCTTTGAAATTTTAGATATAATTCGAAGACGAAAGTTTGATGTCGTGTTTTTAGCTTTTCCGAGAATGCGGTTGGCGATTTTAATGTGGCTTGCAGGAATTCCGAACAGAGTCGGAACCGGATATCGTCTCTACTCAATATTTTTTAACAAGCGAGTATTTGAACACCGTAAGCACGCAGTGAAACACGAGCTTGAGTACAACCTGAATTTGCTGAAAGCTTTCGGTTGTACGACCGTTAAGATCGAAGCCCCGTGGATCAATGTACCACACGATACAACCGAGAAAGTGAAACAAAAATTGTCGGGATACGGAATAGATACAAGCTCCGATAGCTTAGTAATCATACATCCGGGCAGCGGTGGTTCTTCGTGTAATTGGAGAATAGAAAATTTTTCTAGACTCGGTAAGTTGATATCAGGTATTTCAAACACGAAAATTATAATTACAGGTGGAAAAGGCGAAGAACAACTCGTCCGGAAATTGCAAAACGAAATAGCCGATAATGTAGTCAGTATCGCAAATGAGTTTTCGCTTGTTGAATTTGTCGCATTAGCAAAGTTGGCTGATTTATTTATCGGAAATTCGACGGGTCCCCTGCATATTGCCGCGGCAGTCGGAATTCCGGTAATAGGATTTTATCCGCATATAGTACCTATGAGTGCCAAGCGATGGGGTCCTTATACTGATAAGTCCGTGGTATTTACACCGGTAAATAAACCGTATGACTGTATGGACACAATTTCGGTGGAAGATGTTTTCGAATCAGTCAAAGAAATTTTAAAAAGGAAAATTAAATGTTAGTATATAAAACAATAAGTATTTTAATTTTTGTGTTATTTGTGGCAATTAC
>JAHJRJ010000134.1 GCA_018830765.1 Bacteroidota bacterium
AAAATGCGGAGATATAGAGCCGCGTAAAATTTGCACGAGATAGTCGGCTGTGTGTAACTCTTCCGTGACCGATCCGATAGACCACGCCAGAACTAATATGAGAATTGCCAGCAACATCGATTTCATCCCGTTAAACCATGCCTCAATCGCATGCTTGACTGATAAAATTCTTTGCCACACCGATAAAAGAATAGCAATCAGACCTCCACTGAACGACGCCCATAGAAGAGATGAATAAGAATCAGATTTACTGATAATATCTCCGATAGAAAAACTTTCCACTCCGTTAGCAGTAAGCGCCTTGACTCCTGTGAAATATAATCCACTTAAAGCAACAACAATTATTGTAATAATCGGTATTAATCCGTTATACCAACGGACTTTTATAGCATCGGTTTTCACGAGTGTAATATCGGTTAAATCCGCCGCGGGTTCTGCCCCATCTCTGGATACTTTTCCTTCTCTCCGAGTGCGCCTCTCAGCGACGAGCATCGACCCGAAATCTCTACCTGTAACGGCAATCATAAATACAAAAATCAAAGTAAGTATCGGATAAAATCTGTAAGGAATTGTACTGATGAAAACCGAATACGCGTCCTCTTGATAACCGATGCTTTTCAGACCTTGCTCAATTAATCCGACTTCATATCCAATCCAGGTTGAGATGATAAAGATGCTCGCCACGGTTGCGGCGCCCGCATCAACGATAAAAGATAATTTTTCCCGAGATACGAGGAGTTTATCTGTAATCGGGCGCATCAAATTTCCTCGTATCAAAACGTTCGCATAGTCGTCAAAGAAAAACAGGAACGATAATCCCCACGTCGATAACTGCCCACGTTTCGGATTCTTTGCAAACTTTATTACTAAATTTGCAATTCCTAAACTACCTCCATTCTTAGATATCACACCAACCATCCCGCCGAATAATAAGCTGAAAACTATAATTTGCACGTGGCTGGTAGAAGCAATGGCATTAATCACAAAATGGTCAATAACTCTTAATAATCCTCCAAAAAAATCATAATTAAAAATGATGAACGCCCCAAGCCAAACTCCAGCAAATAGAGAAATGATAACTTCGCGGATTAACAATGCAAACAAAATAGCTAATAGAGGAGGTAAAATACTCAACAATCCCGGGACTGCCCTGATTTCTTTTCTTGTAACAACATTACCGAACTTAACCGCGATACTTTCAACACTAGAATTTTCAACAACGGCATCTTCAATAATTAATTTCCCGTCTTGGAATTTTATTTTTGATGGTTGAATGTTTTCGAATTGGACGTTCTCGTTAAATGTAGTAACTATTTGTCCGTTTCCATCGAGCACAGTTGCCTCGAGCTTGAAAGGAATTCCGCTTAAGACTAAAGACGGAGCGATTATTTCAAAATGATCGATATGACAAGTATCTCCCTGATAGGCATAAAGAGAATTGTTTAGTAAAATAACAACGAAAGAGATATAAAAAAATATTTTCATCACATCCATTTTGAGCTTACTAAGTTTCCTTTATGGTATGATGCCGTTCCCTATATAACTGCCCAATTATGCCTCCAACAACGAACACTAAACTCGAATAATAAATCCAAACCAACAGCACCAATAAAAATGCGTATGCCCCGTACAATCTAGAAAATGAATGAAAAGTGAATAAATACCAACCAAAAAGCCGCCCTGCAGTTTCCCACAAGACTGCTGTCGTGATAGCAGAGATACTTGCGACTTTCCAAGTAACATTTTTATCAGGAATAAATCTATACACTATAAAAAACATAAGTAGGGTTAACAGGAAAGATACAAGGACAGGAATCGCCTGCTCGAATAGTACAAAATCAACCATCCCATAACCAGGGAGCGACCGCACGAACTCTTCGACTATAGTATAGAGCCAAGTTGATATTATGATCGCCACGAAAAGAACACCGATAACAACCACCCACACGATATCTTCTAAGATTGTGAGTATAACAAGTTTGGTAGGTTTGATTTTATAAATACGATTCAAGACTGTTCGCATCGAACTAAATAGCGACGTGGCGGTCCAAGTAAGCACAGCCAATCCGAAAATACCGAACGATTTGCGATAATCAATTATATCTTTGATGATTTGTTGGATTGAATTTTTGATACTCTGTGCATACGGCTGGTCGGGAAAAGCAGTATTCAGGATTTCATGAACTTTTTGCACTGCCAGCTCGGAAGAATTCAGAAATATTCCGAACACCGCTGTAAATAATAATAGCAATGGTATCAAACATAAGATTCCATTGAATGCTATACCCGATGCTAAAAAGAGTGCTTCGTCATCATATAGATGATTGTACAAGCTTTTGATATAAAAGAAAATACTATCTTTTGAATTTTTTATCCGGTATTTAATCTCTATTTTCATACAAAGCTAAATTATTCTGAGTGATGCATACTTTACCATGATATTTTTTCTGCCAACAAATTCAAAATCGATAACGGCTTTTAAATCTTGTCCTTTACCGCTTAGGTTTACGATTCTACCTCGCCCGAATATTTCGTGAGTGACCTGAGTGCCGACTCTTAGCTCAGGTATCACCTGTGATTCATTTTCATAGTCGTGACTTATTTGTTCGAGATATTTTCCCGCTGTTCTTTTTTGAATATTACGTTTAACCGAAACCGGTCGACTCTGCATCATTGTACCGGTAGTGCTTTCGTAATAACGTGGAATTTCTCTGTTCCCGTCGTATTCCAACAACTCTTCATTTATTTCTTTCAAAAAACGTGAAGGAGTTGGATAAGTAGCTTCTCCGAATCGATAACGTCTTATCGCGTAACAAAGATATAACTTCTCTTTCGCTCGCGTCATACCTACATAAAACAAACGTCGTTCTTCCTCTAATTCATTCTGGACGAGAAAGGATGAGAATATCGGAAACAAGCCCTCTTCCAAACCGGTGATAAAAACAGTATTAAACTCCAAACCTTTTGCACTGTGGAGAGTCATCAGCGTTACTGCGTTATGCGAATCATCCCATCGGTCAATATCAGCGACTAAAGCCACTTCTTGTAAGAATGCTTCCAATGAGCCGTTTTCCATCTCGGCTGCATATTCAGTAATGCCAGATAATAGCTCGTAAACGTTCTCCCAACGGGATAGCGAATCTATAGTGCCTTCTTCTTTGAATTCTCTCAATATACCCAACTCATCGACGAGCGCACGCGATAATTCGCCGGCTGAAAGTTCGGCTTTTAACTTTATGTATTTCGTCAAAAGTTTTCTAAAAGCTTTAATGTTTTCAACTGCCCTTTTAGACAGTCCCGGAATTTGATCGCACATTGAAGCCGCTTCAAACAGTGAACATTTCATCTTTTGCGAATATTTTTCTAAATATTCCATCGATGTATTACCGATACCCCTCACTGGATAATTCACAACGCGACGAAAGCTGACATCATCTTTTGGGTTTACCAACAAACGCAAATAAGCTAACACATCTTTAATTTCTTTTCGTTTATAGAACTCAACTCCGCCTACAATAACATACGGGATACTATTTTTCCTCAACGAATCTTCAATTGAACGCGACTGAGCATTTGTTCTGTATAAGACCGTAAAATTTTTGAAATCCAACTTCTTGGAAGCCACTGCTACTTTTATTTGTGTTGCAACCCTGTTCCCCTCATCTTTTTCATCTTCAGCCGTTAAAACAGTAATTTGATCCCCAGAAGGATTATTCGTCCATAAATTTTTATCGATTCTGTTTAAATTATTTTTAATAACTTGATCGGCAGCAGTTAAGATTGATTTCGTAGACCGGTAATTTTGTTCTAACCGGAATATTTTACATTCTGGAAAATCTTTCTCGAAATCTAAAATATTTTTTATCTCAGCTCCCCGAAAGCCGTATATACTTTGGGCATCGTCTCCGACAACGCATATATTGCGATACTTTTGAGCCAGCATTTTTAGAAGCTTATACTGAGCCCTGTTTGTGTCTTGATATTCATCAACCAATATAAATCTAAATCTATCTTGATACTTGTTCAAAATCTTCGGATGCCTCTCGAACAATTCTATAGGATTTAAGAGGAGATCGTCGAAATCCATCGCGTTGTTTTTCTTCAATATCTTTTGGTATTCGGCATAAATGATGGCAACTTTTTCCTCAAAAAAATCCTTTGCCAAACTTGAAAATTCACTTGGAATGATAAGTTTATTCTTGGCGCCACTAATACGAGACCGCACAGCAGTCGGTTTAATAGTTTGCGTCGGAATATTCAGATTATGTTGAATGTTTTTTATTAAGTTTTGACTATCGTCGGTATCGTAAATCGTAAAGTTCCGGTCGTATCCAATCGACTCAGCTTCTTGGCGTAGTAATCTCGCGAACATCGAGTGAAAGGTGCCCATCCATAACTTAGCACATTTTTCGCCGACAAGGTGGTTGATTCTTTTTTTCATTTCTTCGGCAGCTTTGTTGGTAAACGTTAACGCTAAGATTTGATATGCAGAAACTCCAATGCTTATTAAGTAAGCTACTCTGTAAGTAAGAACTCTTGTCTTTCCGCTGCCGGCTCCTGCAACAATCATAACGGGACCTTCCGCCGATTTTACAGATTCTTGTTGAACTTTATTTAATTCATTTACAAAAGACATTGAAAAATGGGGAAAAATGATTTAAGGATTAGTAAAATTTTTGCAGTTTTAGACTATGATTGCACCTTCGTGGCGCAGCAAAAACTCTTTCGTTTTAACACCCGAGGCATAACCGATAAGTGATCCGTCTGAACCGATAACTCGGTGGCAAGGAATCACGATAGGTAACGGATTCGACCCGTTTGCTTTTCCCACAGCCTGGAATCCTTTCGGTACACCGACTCGTTTAGCTAACTGTTTGTACGTGATGGTTACACCGTACGGTATTTTAGATAATTCTTTCCATACTCTTATTTGAAAAGGTGTGCCAATCAAGTCGACCGGGAAAGTGAATTCCACCAACTTGCCGTTCAAATATCTTGTCAGTTGGTCAATATATTCTTTATTACGCGATTTATTTTCAACTACAGCATCCATTTCGAAATGATTATCTAACCAACCAAAAAAATCTTTCTTCGTCTCTTTGGGTATGTTAATTTTGCATAAACCTTTATCGGTGGAAGCAATATAAATATGGCCGATACGTGAGTCGAACGAAGTGCAATAAACTTTTCCCGAAAATTCTATTTCGATCTCGTTTATTTTCATCGGATCTCCGCTTGATTTTTTCTTCAAAACAGTAGTGAAAATATTATCAGACATATTTAAATTATGGCTTAACTAATATTAGGTAGATCGGTTTTTGACGCTGATAATTATAATGATAAAAGTAAATAGATGCAATAGTTTTGAAAATTTTTTTTAAAATAAATCCGATGTTTCTAAAATGTGAAACGTCGTGAAAACCATTTAAGTATTTTCTTAAAAGTATTCGTCTAACCTATTAGAAAAATGCACGTATTTCACCGCGTAGAGTGTGTACTTGTCTCAAATTAGTTTCACTTCGCCCTTCATAATTAAAAGATGCTTGTAAAAAATCTGTAATTCTGTACTCAGAGGCGATTCGCACAATCCAAGTCTTCCCTACAACACGGCCTCCGGTTAATTCGAACGGAATATATTGCGACACTCCGGTCAGTTGAATTTCTTCCCGGTTTAATTCCGCCTTCACAATACCCTGCTCTGCGAACGAATAAATAAATCTGACTCCTTGAAGGTTCATATCAGAAACAGCATTCGAAAATTGAGTAATATTTTTCGACCTTCCTACACCAAATCTGAATCCTAATTCTATTTGCCTATCAGGACGGTAAGTCCAATCTGAATTGAGAATTTCCGAATTAATGTTCATCACACGATAATTGTAGACTGATGCAGTTAATTGGTCGCGTTTGTTTTCGTAATCGGTTTGATTTGCTATCTCTTTTATCAATTGCCAACGAATTCTAACCGAGCGTTCGCGCCTGTAATTACGCTCAGTCGCAAGCGCATACTGAACCAAGCCGATTCTCTGCTGATATCTGAGCCGAGCTGAAAATATTGGACTCTGTTCAAACAAGAACAAATCCTGAGTTATCGACCTGTTGCCAACAATAGTCGTTATCTCGTTCATAAAGTATTTCAGGTTCAGCGTATAAATCTTTCTTTGGTTCTCCTCTGAACTTTTTTCATCCATTCTAAAATAAGTTTTAGAAGATAATGCCGAAATGCCTTTTGCGTACCAATCATCAGTGGAAATAAATCTGGAAGGAACAAATTTAACCCGTGCATTGAATTTTAAGTCAACTACCGGAAATAATTTTTCGGAAGGAATTGTTAGAAGAATATAATCACCGTCAAACCGAACCGGTCTAAATTCATTCTCAGTTGCAATACCGTTACTGTCCAAGTCACCTAAATAAGAATAGTTTCCTTCCCCTCTCTGAACGCGTCGAAACACGCGTTCCAACTTCGCCGATTTTTGAGTCGCAACATCGTAAAATAGATCAGTCTCGATACTTCTATTCAAACCGGAGTATTTAGTGAGTGTTCGAAGAAGAACTGTTTCAGAATTACCTCCAGCAATTGAGCGGAATTCTTCCGCATACTTCCTGTTCCTGAGCGTTAAATCTATGTTTGAAGATAAATTTGAAATCGGTCTCACTGAAAGCGAGTAGATTTGTGTAAAAGCATTCGACTCTCTCATCAGCCGTTTCATATTAAATCTATTTTCTGTCCGCCATTTATATTCGACTGCAAATGTAGAATTGAAAATATTTTTCATCAACAATTTGGGTGAGTATTCATCGAAACTAAAACTGCCGAGCTTCAAGGTATCGAAACCGATTGAGTGTAATTCTCTTCTTTCGTGTTCATATTTAAAACTTGGTGTGAAATAGCTTTTAGTATATTCGACTTCGGCATTATGTCGATCCCAATCACCTTTTATATCAGAGCCTGTTTCTTTACTGATAATCTTTTCATATTTATAATTGACCCTCGGAAGGGAAATATCATTCAACAAAAATACTCCTTCATAACGGTCGGATGAAAACAATTTACCTTGTTTTAATTTCCCGAAACCACCACCGACCTTTATCGAATTAATCGGAGAATAAATCATTTCACCCTCGTTAATCAGCTCTTCCGACTTATTAACAGAGGCAAGGTTCCATCTTCGATCGAATTCAATATCATTAATCCGGTCTATCGGATTGAACTGAGCTGTTATAAATCTTCTTTTAAGTCGCAAATCGAACGCGCCTAAATTTGTATTCCCGATTACCACATTCTTTGGATTCAGAAATATTCCTAATTTGTATGCGCTCCCTTTGTTGTCTGAATCGTCGATACTCGAAAAACGGTTTGCGTCAAAATCGCTGATAGCGGCTTCACCCGATACTCTTAAATATTCGGCAACCTGTGAGTTTATGTCGGCATTGATAAGCGACTGTACTTGCGGCAGCGGTAAAAATCTAACCGGCAAATAATTACCGTTATTTTTACCGACATATTGGTAATTCCCTATATTGATTTTTATATAATCGCCCTTGCCTTCGCCGACATAACTGAAGTTTATTGAATAACTTGCATTCGAATCACCCGGTGCAAATCTATAAAAAATTAACCGGTTCGTGTCTATTAACGTATCAACACTCAAGTATTGCCCTTTCCCTTGTCCAACAAATTGAACGCCGTTAAGAGTAGCTTTTAAAGAATTATCTCCGGCAAGTTTTAACGACTCTTTATCCGCCTCACTTAGCGTAAGATCAATTAGATTGGTAAAATCGTCCCCCTCACGCACAAAAGAAGTGTTTAGTGTAAAATTATCATTAAAGAAGTTCGAGTTTCCTCTGGCAGTAAAAAAATTTCTAACATATTGTCTATCCGTGTACTCAAAATCCACAACTATACGGGAATTCCCGTTTACTAATCTACGTGAGCTAAACGTCAATTCGGCAAGTGCATAATCTATCGTATAATCATTCTCCTCCCCGCGTTTCACAGGCTCACCGTCTAAATATACCTTTTCAGTTCCCGCAATAATGATGATTGTCCTTTCATTATTTTTACCAACCAATCTGTATGGTCCTTGAACACCTTCGATGCCGTTGAATTTATTAGTATGATATTTCCCGCGTGTTACCGCACCGGATATTAGCACGTCACCTTTAGAAAATCCGGCATCGTACTTTGCTGATGCGAGTCCGCCTTGAAGCTTCCGTGATAATCTTCCAAACTCATTCCCGGAGTAGTCGATATTAAAATCGCCCAACGTAGCGCTGAGATTCTTCGACTTCAACTCGATAAAAACTTTATCTATCTCTTGAAGTGTTTGAGTGTTACCTTCAGGTTGGATAGGAGAATTCTCGTCAGTCAGTGCTGCCGTTATGTCGATATCTTGCGATAACTGTCCGGACATCTGCATCCGGAAACCGGAACTAAGCGAAAAATCTCGATTACTGCCGAATGAAAAACCTCGAGTGAGACTACCGCTCTTCTGAATATTATCTCCGAAAATATTTTGAATCGTAAACGGCTGAACCGGCTTGGCAGTTTGAATGACTTTCCCGGAAGTGGAATCGTAACCATAAATTATTTCACGATGCGAATATTTCTCCTTGAATGAGAATGGCAGCACTTTATATTTGATAGTGAGAGTATCGACTGTTTTGCTATCCTCTCTAAGTTTTAAAAAAAGATTGGCCAATAATATTAATGTATTTCTGTGGTCATCAAAGACATAATCGGTTCCAGATTTTAATAAGATTGTATCGAGTCGTACAATTATACTCCCTTTGATTATAAATCTGTTCGGCAATTTTAGGATTGAATCTTTCGAAGTAACAGCAAATGAAATTTCTCTAACTATTCCTCCAGCATCGGTTTGAAGCGATTGCGATTCTACTTCCTCGTGATTAGAGATTAATGTATTCAATAAAAGAAGAAGGATAATTTTAAGTTTGTTTATACGCATACTCAAAATTAATATAACATTTTTCTTGAACTTAAAGAATGAATTGATTATATTAGTGCAGCTTTTAAGCCGAAGTGGCGAAATTGGCAGACGCACTAGACTCAAAATCTAGCGAGGTTTACCCCTCGTGCCGGTTCGAGTCCGGCCTTCGGCACAATGGCAACCGAGTATTCAGTTTACGTTTTACGCTCGACGAAAGATAATAAGTTATATATCGGGATGTCCGATGATGTCGAACGACGGTTAGTGAAACATAACCAAGGAAAAGTTGTTTCAACAAAACACAGACGTCCTTTGGTTCTAATCTACACCGAAATGTTTGCCACTAAATCTCAAGCTGCAAAAAGAGAAAGATTTTTAAAGAGTGGACCTGGGCATAAATTCCTGAAGTCGGTTTTTGGTCAAGATGATATATCAAGCTTAACGCAGACGCATCCCGATAAATCGGGATAAACTAGACTCAAAATCTAGCGAGGTTTACCCCGAACATTTCGGGGTTTACCCCTCGTGACCCGTAAACGGGTCAAGCCGGTTCGAGTCCGGTTTACCCCGACAAAGTCGGGGTTTATCTCGACGAAGTCGAGACCTTCGGCACAAATAACGGAAAGATAAAAATGAAATACTCCGTTTATGTACTCAGGTCGTTGAAGGATGGAAATTTATATATTGGGATGTCAAAAGATCTAAACCACCGCATCGACCAACACAATCTCGGCAAAGTAATATCTACTAAGAGACGTCGACCTTTTACGCTCTTATATACAGAAGAGTATGAGAGTCGTATAGAAGCCGCAAAAAGAGAGAAGTATTTAAAGAGTGGTCCTGGTCATAAATTTTTAAAAGAAAAATTAGCCGAAGTGGTCCCGATTACATCGGGATAAACTAGACTCAAAATCTATCGGGGTTTACCCCGAACATTTCGGGGTTTACCCCTCGTGACCCGTAAACGGGTCAAGCTGGTTCGAGTCCGGTTTACCCCGACAAAGTCGGGGTTTATCTCGACAAAGTCGAGACCTTCGGCACGAAGTAAATTTATGATTTATGGTAGAAGATAATAAAATAATTTTCATAAATTAAGGTGAACAAATGAAACTAAATCAAGATATTTTATCTTCAATCTATGGCACTATCGATAATCTTGAAGAGAAGTGTATTTCGTCAAAACAATGTTGGGAACATTTTAGCCAGTTTAAACTTAAAGATTCTCAATACACTTACCTTCCTTATGTTGGCGCAGAATATAAAAACATACTATTTTGTGGTATCAACCTTAATGGAGGTAATAACGAGTTAAATGCTATTAACATACTGGTTGATGGAGCAATAAATGATTTAAAAAATAAAAAGTACAAAATATTCAAGCAAAAAGGATATGGAGGTTCAAGCTTCTATTACTATGTTCCTTTAATCTCGTTTTTATTTAAAAAATATTTTATTGATAATGTACAATTTCATAATGAAACCAATATCTCTTGGGAAGAAAAAATTGAAGGATATAAATATTGCGCGTTGACTAACATTGTCAAATGTTCTGTCAATTCAAATGATAAACGAAGTACACCAAACAACAAAATGTTATTGAATTGTATTCCTAAATTCATAGAAGAACTTAAGTATTTTGAGTATAAAGTTCTGTTTTTCTTTACATATTTTAAATATCCTACATTGACTGATACTTACTTCAGTCATTTTAAAGTTATCAAGAATTCAGATCGCTATAGAATCAAGTCTTGCGAAGGGAAATGGATAGTGGAATTAGAACATCCGTTGTCAACTAGAATAACAAGAATAAAAAAATTTAATGAATATAAGAGTGCGGTATACGAATTGTGTAACTCCATGAAGTCTAATAACTTGCTATAGCATTCTATTAGCAACAATAAAAATACCGATAAATCGTACAGCAATTGTGATTTTGAAAATAGTATTGATGATAGGAAGAGGGAGAAGTATCTGAAGAGTGGACCTGGACATAGATATCTCAGATCAATTTTGCACATCGAGTAGGAATAATTCAGTAAAAAACTAGTAAGATCCATCCCGATGTAATCGGGATAAACTAGACTCAAAATCTAGCGAGGTTTACCCCGACAAAGTCGGTGTTTACCCACGGCTACCGAGCTTTCCCCAGTACGGATATTATCAGGTTTACCCCGACAAAGTCGGTGTTTACCCCTCGTGACCCGTAAACGGGTCAAGCCGATTCTCGAAACGTTCTACGTGTCGAGTCCGGTTTATCTCGACGAAGTCGAGACCTTCGGCACAAAAAGAACTCCGATTTTTTATATAGATCTAACAAATAAAAAATCGGAATTCTTACCGTAAGTCGATTTGTTAAATCGACTAACTTAGTCGAAATGACATTTACACCATCTGAAAAAGAAGAAGAAAGAATAAAGCTTCGCGAACTCCATTTCATGCACTGCCCGAAATGCGGTATAAAGTTAATCGAAATGGATTATAAGCAAATCAAAATTGATAGATGCTCTGAATGTTTAGGTATTTGGTTGGATGCTAACGAACTTGAACAGGCAAGATTAAAAAAAATCTTCAGCATACTCAAAAAGTAAAAAGCTGAAAGTTACCTTCTACCTAAACAAAGGTGGTTTCCGTTTATGCCAATCCGTAGCCATCTGGAATGCGGCGGCGAGTTCCAAAATAGTTTTTTCACCAAAATGTCTTCCAATAATTTTCAGACCGATTGGGAGCTTGCGTTTATCAAACCCGCAGGGAATTGAAATCGCCGGAATGCCAGTTAAATTTTCAGCAGCTTCTATTACATTACCACCTTTAAACACGTCGCTCATCTTTGCATCAATCGGAGGTGCGGTTGTGAGTGTGCTGGAACCTAAAATTACATCGTACCTCTCAAAAATTTTATCAAAGCCAGCTCGCATTTGTGTTATGATGCGGATGCATTTCAAATAATCAACAGCCGTGATTGTTTGTCCACCCAATACTTCGCCTCTGCGTTCAGGATCAATCAGGTCTTTAACTCTACCGTCTCTAACAATCGGTTCGAAAATGGAAGCTTCTTCTGCTGCAATTATTGTTGTTGCGACTGGTTCGTATGGATAATCAGGTAAAACCAACTCTTCAGCTTCGATGCCGAATGTTTTAAAAACTTGAAGTGCTTCGTTGAAAGCTTTTCCCACTTCAACCTCACCAAATTTTTCGTAATCTTCGCGGATAAATCCGATTCGCAGTCCGGAAATTTTTTCCATAATGTTCCTCTTGCTAAACTTAAATGGCGCATCGATACTAAAAAGGTCTTTGTCGTTCGCGCCGCTTAAAACTTTAAACGCGACTGCACAATCCTCAGCCGTTCGAGCCATCACTCCTATCTTATCCATCGTCCAAGAAAGCGGCATTGCGCCCGTTCTCGGTATTCTGCCGAAAGTTGGTCGCAGACCCGTAATTCCGCAATAGGATGATGGAGTCATAATCGAACCCCAAGTTTCAGTACCGAGTGAAAATGCACACAGTCCGGCAGCTACTGCTGCACCGGAGCCGCAGGATGAACCACCTGACCAACGCGATATATCCCACGGCGTCCGACAAGCGCCCGTTGCTGTAGCAAAGGGTGGACCTCCTGCTAGTTCACTCATCGCTGTTTTACCAATTAAAATTGCACCTGCATTGCGAAGACGCTTTATCACCTCTGCATCGTAATCAAATTGTTGTTCCTTGTAAACCCTCGAACCCCAAGTCGTTAGATAACCTTTTACAGAAAATAAATCTTTTGCGGCGTAAGGAATTCCGTGAAGCGGTCCACGATAATTCCCGTTAGTAAGCTCAGTTTCAGCGAGTTTAGCTTCCTTTAAAGCGAGTTCTGCTGTTACTGTTACGAACGCATTTAACTTTGGTGAATCTTTTTCGATTGCTTTGAGATAATTTTGAGTAACCTCGACCGGTGATACTTTTTTCCCTTTGATAAGCTTTGCAAGTTCGGGAATAGTTTTGAATAATAAATCTCTATCCATATCTCCTCCTATTTTTAATCTTCGGATGAATCAATTTTTCGTTTCGACTTTTTCGGCGGGTACTTCGGAACAAAAGCCGGCATCAAATCGTGAGGTAAATTCGTTGCGCGAATATCCATCATCGATTTATCAAAGTTTTTGAAGAATTCAGCCATCCACAATTTTTCATCTTCCGACAGTTTTCTACCGGCAATTACATCAGGGACTAAAGCAGCCTGTTTGGATATCCCCTCTTGAACATTTTGAATACTTGTAATAGCTTCCGAAGGTTTTAAAACGGTTGGCATTAATGCAACCGCACCTAAATATTTACTAAACGAACGTCTGTTCATAGTAACCTCCTTTTGTCCGTCAGCTGACGGATTCTTTTTAGATGAGCTTGTAGGTCTCGTAGAAAGACTCGCCCCGATTTTTTCGGGGCTCGTCGACCTACATAATTTTTAAA
>JAHJRJ010000013.1 GCA_018830765.1 Bacteroidota bacterium
AGTTTCTGCATATATTTAAAACGAATTATTAACAATTTAATATAACGCAATGCTGATTTCAGAAAACAGGTTAGAAAAAATATTCAAAAGCTTAAACGGAAAGACCGTTGCAATAATCGGTGATTTGATGCTCGACAGGTATATTTGGGGTAACGTAATGCGGATATCTCCAGAAGCGCCAGTACCAATCGTAGAAGTAGAGAACGAATCTGTGCGGTTAGGCGGAGCAGCAAATGTGTCTAACAACATCAACTCATTAGGCGGCATACCGTTTCTTTTAGGTGTTGTTGGAGATGATTTAAACGGTAATATCTTAAAGGAAATATCCACAAAACAAGGTTTCGATACATCGGGTATCATTGTGGACGATGAGAGGCCCACAACAGTCAAAACAAGAGTAATCGCTCACAATCAGCACGTAGTACGTATTGATAATGAATCCCGTAAAGAAATTTCGAAAAGTACTCAATCAAAAATATTGGGAATTTTGAATTCAAATATTTCTAGAATAGATGCTATAATTTTTCAGGATTATAACAAAGGCGTTATCGTTAAAGATTTAATTTATAACGTAATTTCGCTCGCTAAGTCATGCAATAAGATCATAACAGTCGACCCAAAGTATAACAATTTTTTTGAATACAAAAATGTGTTCGTGTTTAAACCGAACAGAAAAGAGACGGAAGAAGCATTAGGGATAAAGCTGGACGACGAACAAACACTTGAATATGCAGGTAAAAAATTGTTAGAAATGCTGCACCCCGACAATGTATTAATTACGAGAGGGGAGTATGGTATGAGCATATTTAGCAAAAGCAACGATGTAAGGCATATACCGACTACTGCTCGAAAGGTTGCAGACGTATCAGGAGCAGGCGACACAGTTATTTCAACATTGACGATGGCAATCACGGCAGGCGCAGATATATACGAAGCCGCAGTCCTTGCAAACACAGCCGGCGGAATTGTTTGCGGTGAAGTCGGCATCGTCCCGATAGATAGAGAAGAGTTATACCAAACACTTCTCGAAGATATGAACCACAGACAACCAAGAAAACCGAGTGCATAATGGGAATGATTGTAACGCTTAAAGAGCTAAAAAATATTAGGTCAGAACTACGCCTAAACAGTCTTAAAGTTGTTTTTACTAACGGAGTATTTGATATCATTCATCGAGGACATGTAGAATATTTGCAGAAAGCAAAATCTTTAGGCAATGTGTTGGTCGTCGGTCTGAATTCCGATGCATCTGTGAGAAGAATAAAAGGAGATAAACGCCCGATAGTGAATCAAGACGACAGAGCATTCGTGCTTTCAAACCTTTTAATGGTAGATTACGTTTGTTTATTTGAAGAAGATACTCCGCTGCAATTGATTTCAGAACTTGTGCCAGATGTGCTCGTGAAGGGATCGGATTGGGATATCAACGATATTGTCGGTCGTGACGTCGTCGAAAAAAACGGCGGGAAAGTCGAGACGATTGAATTTGTCCCAGAACGTTCTTCTACAAACATCGTTGATACGATAATAAATCGTTATTGTAAAGGTCAATAAGCCTATACTTCATGTTCAAAAAGATTATCAAAATACTTGCTTATGCTTTCGGTTTAGGAATATTGGTAAGTATAATTCTAATCGGCATAACGCAATCGAAGTTTTTCAAAGACCGGATGCGAGTTATCATCGTCTCTGCTGCGGCTAACAATATAAACGGAATGCTGCACCTCGGCACGATCAAAGGAAATTTTATAACCGGATTTTCGATAGATAGCGTGGCAATTTTTAGAGAGGGTGAAATATTTCTATCAACAGGAGAGATATCGCTGCACCACGACCCATTCTCGATGTTGCATAAAACGCTTACACTTAGAAATCTCACAATTCATAACCCGACAGTAAAAATCTTAAAGTCGAACGACGGTAAATGGAATATCAACGAAATATTTCCTACCCGCGACACAACCGAAGCGGATAAATTAGATTGGACTATTAAAGTTCAAGAGATAAAAGTTGTTGGCGGGTCGTTCACGCTGTTCGATTCGACGCGTGAAAAATTAAAAGTAATGCAGGATACGGTAACGAAATACTTGGACTATCGCCATTTCGAAGTAAAAAACATCAACACAAAATTTTCGGGAGTTATCAAGGATAAAAACTACAAACTTTCAATCAAGGAGTTGAGCGCGATAATTCCGGAAACATCATTCGAGTTAAATCAATTGACGGGCGATTTTGCAATAAACGAAAAAATTGGTGAGGTCAAAGATTTAGTTTTGGTGACTTCGAAAACTCGTTTGAAGATTGACGCCTCGCTAAAAGAGTTGAATTTATTTCAAAAAGTCAATTTAACCGAATTCGAGAATAAACCCGTAGAACTAAAAGTGCTTGCGAGTAACATTGACTTGAACGAACTTAAAAGCTTCCTCCCACCAATTTATTTCTTAAACGGTACCGCCTACGTCGAATTAGAGGCGGATGGTAAATTCGGCGACTTATCAGTCAAACGTTTGAATTTAAGCACACTCAACTCATCGTTAAGCGTTACGGGTAATATTTATAGTTTGCATCAACCCAAAGAATTATATTTGAATGTGAGATTGGATAACGGAAAAATTATTCCCTCCGATGTTGATTCGCTATTGCCATCGTTTCATATTCCGAAGTTTAAAGACATTAAAAAAGGATTTCTCAACGCAAGTTATGTCGGAAAGCCGTTAGACTTTCAAGCCAATGTAAATTTAATAACAGATGCAGGAATAGTCGAATCCAAAATAAAAATGGATCTTCGCGATTCACTTATTGCTTATAAGGGAAGTTTTAAAACTCAGAGATTAGATATTTCCAAATTGATTGGAAAAGAAATTTATTCGAGTTCTATCAATTCAAATTTTGAGATAGAAGGGAAGGGAATTCATTTAAATGATTTGAATGCTTCTCTAAAAGTGGAGGTTGATTCATCGCAATTTGTTGATTTTCATTTCGGTAAGTCAAGCATAATTGTAAAATCGGAGAAACGGCAATTGCATACAGTGGCAATTCTTCAAGCGAATGAAATGAAAACTTATATCAACGCGGAGTTGGATTTTAGAGATAAGGATATTCCCAAATACGGAATCGAAGCGAGCTTAACATCCGTTGATATCTCAAAATTATTCAACGATGTAAAGTTGAAGAGCAATTTATCACTTCAAACTAGGATAACGGGTGCGGGGAAAGATGTAAATTCAACTAATGCAGAGATGCATATCACCCTATTGTCTTCAACGATCGGAAAACATAAATTCGATAAGGAAGATATTTACTTGTCGTTGTCTCAAACCGATTCGACTAACAAATCTATTACGCTTAATTCATCCTTTGCTGACGTTGAATTGAACGGTAGTTTCAAATTAGATGAAATACCGAATACCTTTATTGAAATGGCTAAAAGTTTTACCGAAGCTGTTAAAACCAGAATCGGTGAGAACACAGAGCTTTCTTTTTCACCAGAAGGTCTAAAACATAAATCAACACCGCCACATTTCAATCCCTTCGACTACCGCTATGATATTAAAGTGAAGAACATCAGCGCTATTTCCAACATTACGGGAACCACACCTTATAATTTCAAAGGCAATTTGATAGGGAGAGTTCACGGCGGCTCAGAGATTATTTCGTTAGAAGGTAATATTGAAGTTGAAGATTATTTTGCCGGACATCAGGGAAGTGGAATTCTTTTGAGTGGGGCAAACATCCGGTATCAAATCGATAGTTTGAGATATTCAGGAATGTTTGAAAAATTATCATATAACATTCAATCTACTATCGGACAGTTAATAATAAACAGGACAAATATTACTGACATCAATCTAAAATCAGATTATCAAAATTTTCACGGGGAAATAAACCTTACTGGATTTGTGGATGGTAACAATAAAATTCAACTCACAGCAGGCATAAAAGTATATTATGACAATTATCAAATTGCTATATCGCAATTATCGTATGCATTAGATACTGAATATGTGCTGAAGAATTTGAGTAATATAAATTTTGTAATAGATTCGACGGGTATCTTGACTACCGATTTTGCAGTCGGAAGAGAAGGCAAAGAAAGAGTTTCGATATCAGGTAAATATTTACACACAGGTAATTTTGATTTAATCGGCAAGGTCGAAAATTACGAATTAGATGAATTGAAATTTCTTTTTAGAAATGCAGAACTTGCTGAACCGAACCGGGGATTGTTCGGAAAAGTAAATTCTGAGATAGCATTAACAGGCGATATTACGAATCCATTCATAACACTCGACTTAAAAGCACAAGACGTCAGTTACCGGAATACGCGATTCGGCGATCTAACGGTAAATTTGAAGTACGCGAATAAATATACCGAGACTGATGTAAAAATTATCAATAACCGGAAAGAACGAACGAAGCCGGATTTTAGTATTAAAGGTTTTTTTCCGATTGATTTATCCTTCGCTTCAGTAGAAGAGCGCTTTCCAGATGAAGAAATAAATATGAGAATTTTTTCCGAAGGTTTTCAAGTAAGTTTACTTGACCCCTTAATTCCTGTTACGAATGATTTGAATGGAATTTTAGTTTGCGATGTAACGATAGGTGGCACCCCTGCCGAACCCAAATTTTTCGGATCGATCGAAATCATAGATACTCGATTTCTCCTCAACACGAACAATATCTATTACACATTATCAGGTAAACTGATACCCGAAAAAGATAAAATTAATCTGGTCGATTTCGAGTTTAGAAACGAAAAAAAAGATTACCGCGATGGCAAAGTTAAGCTGAACGGCTTTTTTAGTTTGAAGGATTTTAAATTCGATTCATTCAATCTGAACATATCCGGACAATTACTGTTGCTCAAAGCAGTTTCCCGCAGAAATATAAGTAATATATATGGA
This sequence comes from Bacteroidota bacterium, assembly GCA_018830765.1. GTDB lineage: Bacteria > Bacteroidota > Ignavibacteria > UBA10030 > BY39 > JAHJRJ01. The sequence continues at coordinate 4,905 of JAHJRJ010000013.1, forward strand.
AATCTCATTGCTCAAATAGGATCGGACGGATTACATTTTACCGGGACTCTTAAAAAATCGCATATCAACGGCACAGTTCATATCAAGGAAGCCGGTCTCACTTTCCCGCCATCCAGAAGTGTTTCTTACACAGGCACTGAAGATGTTATTAAATATGTTTTCATTGATGATGCTCCCAAGACTAAAGATACCGTTGATTTGAAACATATGTTTTTTTATCCACGAAATTATATCGAAGCAGATACTTCTGCCGAAGTATCTCGCAGAGAGAGTAAATTTCTCGCAGGTTTATCTTACGATATCGTGATTGAAACTCGAGGGACAACTAATATACGCATGATTTTTAACCCGACAACCAATGAAGAATTATACGCAGAAATCGATGGTAAATTAAATCTATATCGTGAGAACGGCAGAGCACAAATTATTGGCGAAATATCTATTTCCGATCGGTCTTATTATAACTTCTTTAAACGGTTTGATGCCACCGGTAAACTGAAATTTTTCGGAGAGCCTGAAAACCCTGAGCTTGATATTAAAGCATCTTACACCGGCTTCAGAACACCAACACCGACAGGCACAGATACTATCTCTGTTGAACAGAAAGTCGTAATCAATTTGAATATCACCGGCAACCGTATGGAACCGAAATTAATTATGGGCATTACGATTGATGATAAAGATTACGCTGATGTGATAACGGGCGGTGATTTACAGAGTGATGCAATATCCTTCCTATTTACAAGTAAATTCAGGGACGACTTGTCTGCACGTGAAAAATCGGATATTGTTTCAAACTTAGGTTCTACAGCCGGAAAATCAATTCTTGCGGGAGCAACATCGACCATGCTTTCAGGAATACTAACTGATTTTTTGCGTCAGGAATTTGGATTTATCCGCAGCGCGGAAATTACTTATTACGGTGGGAACATACAAGAATCCGCCGACCTACGGTTGAGCGGACAGATGTTCAATGCTTATTGGCGCTTCGGTGGAAGAATTTTCAACGACATCAATAATGCCAACGTAAGTTTTATTCTGAACTTTGGCGACGTATTTGAAGCCCCAAAAATCAGAAACCTATATTTAGAGTTAGAAAGAAAAACAGATTCCGATGAAATATCGTTAGACAAAAAGCTAACTAATAGCGCTCGAATTTACTACAGGTGGTCTTTTTAACTATGGATAAAATAAACCTTGAAAGCAAAATACTTAAATTCCTTTCTCGCTTTCCCGAAGAGGTGTTTAAGGTTCACGAAATCGCCCGACGAATTTCGATAACTGACGCAGAAGAAATTCATTTATCACGTGATGTCATAAAAGAACTTGCCCGGGAAGAAAAAATCCGCCAGTCATCAAGGAAAAGGTATGGTTATCAACAACCCAAAGCCTTGTCACATTTGACCGGCATATTTTCACCATTGAGAAACGGTTTTGGTATTGTGGAAACTGAAAACCCGGAAATTCGCCGCATCTTAATCCCTCCGAAGTTTACTTATACTGCTCTAAAAGATGATATTGTTTCTGTAGCAGTGTTTCCTTTTGCCATCGTAAAAAAGAAAACAGACATAAAAGAAATAGAAAACGAGTCAGTAGAAGGTGAGATAGTCGCGATAATTAAACGCAGTGAGAAAGTATATACAGGTAAGTTCGAGAAATATAAAAATTTGTTTTATGTCAGACCTGATGATAACCGGCTCGATCGCGACATCTATATTTCAAAAGGAAAGACGCTTGGAGCTAGACCGGGTTCAAAAGTTACTTTTGTAATCGAAGAGTGGAAGTCGCCTCACTTGAATCCTGAAGGTAGAGTTGTTGCAATCCTTGGAAAAGTGGGTGAAGTAAGTGCCGAAATGCTTTCTGTAATTCACTTATTTAATTTGCCGATACAGTTTTCAAAAGATGTAATGGAAGAAGCTCAAAGCATCCCTGAAGAAATCCCGAAATCAGAATTTAAGAAAAGATTAGATTTACGAAATGAGATTTGTTTTACCATCGACCCGGAAGATGCTAAAGATTTTGACGACGCTGTGTCGTTAAAGGTAATTGACAAGAATACTTATGAATTAGGGGTTCATATTGCTGACGTAAGTTACTACGTAAAAGAGAATTCTAAAATAGATATCGAAGCATTAACACGCGGAACAAGTGTTTATCTTGCCGATAGTGTTATTCCGATGCTTCCGGAAAAGTTGTCGAACGAGCTTTGCAGTCTTAAACCTCACGAAGACAAGCTAACTTATTCAGCAATTATAAAAATAACAAAGAATGGTGTCGTAAAGGATTACACGATAAAGAAAAGTGTAATAAACAGTAAACACAGATTCACTTACGAGGAGGTCCAAGAAATAATCGATACCGGCAGCGGCAACTATACAGAGATAATAACCGAGATGCACAAGTTGAGTAAGGTTTTATATCAAAGACGAGTGCACGACGGAAGCGTAGATTTTGAGACGAGCGAGATAAAATTTAAGTATAACTCACACGGACAACCGACTGAGATCATTAAGAAACTCAGGCTCGACGCCCACAGACTAGTAGAAGAGTTTATGCTATTGGCTAACCGGTTAGTTGCACAACAAGGAGGCAATTTAAAAAAGGGTGACAATCTTCCGTTCGTTTACCGTGTTCATGATAAACCCGATCAAGAAAAAATAAAAGAATTTGCGAAGTTTGTTGCACAATTCGGTTATTCGTTGAACGTATCCGGTGGAGTTACTTCCAAAAATTTGCAAAAATTACTGAACGATATACACGGTAGCGAGGAAGAAGATGTAATCAATGAAGTAGCAATCCGCTCGATGGCTAAAGCGATCTATTCAGAAAAAAATATAAAGCATTTCGGATTGGGGTTTAAGAATTATACACACTTCACTTCACCTATTCGTAGATATCCCGACCTTGTGATTCACCGCTTGTTATGTGAGTATGAAAACAGTATCTCACCAAAAAGGAAAAAAGAGTTGAACGAAAAAATACCAGCACTTTGCGAGTTAGCATCACAGAGAGAAAGAGTAGCGATGGAAGCCGAAAGAGAATCGGTTAAAGTGATGAAAGTAGAGTATATGAAAAAGCACGTTGGCGATGAATTCAAAGCCGTTATCTCTGGCGTCGTCCGATATGGACTTTTTGTTGAAATAATTGATTTTCTGGTCGAGGGTTTAGTTCGCGTGCGCGATTTGGAAGACGATTATTATATTTACGATGAAAAAAATTATGCTTTTATTGGCAGAAATAAAAAGCGAAGATACCGTCTCGGCGATAAAGTAAAAGTACAAGTAGTGCGAGTTAATCCCGAAGAACGTCAAATAGATTTTGTAATCGTCGGTTAATATGGAAGTCGGTGCAAACATTATCGTCAGCGGTGTCGTACAAGGTGTAGGATTCAGGTATTTTGTCTTTAACCGTGCAACACGTTTAGGACTTAAAGGATACGTAAAGAATATGTACAGTGACGACGTCGAGATAGAAGTCGAAGGCGAGAGGTCATTAATTGAAGAATTGATAAAGGAAGTAAAAGTCGGACCCCGCTTCGCGCAAGTTACAGATTTAAAAATCACTTGGAAAAACGTTGAAAAATTTTATAAACATTTTGAGATAAAATAAATATGCAGATTGGATTTGGATTCGACGTACACCGTATGGTCGAAGGAAGAAAATTAATTATAGGAGGTGTTGAAATTCCTTTTAAGAAAGGGCTGTTAGGGCATTCCGATGCAGACGTGCTTTCACACGCTATAGTGGATGCATTACTTGGGGCTGCCGCTTTAGGTGATATTGGAAAACATTTCCCTGATACAGATATGAAATATAAAGATATTTCCAGTTTAAAGCTGCTGCGATTAACAATCGAGCTATTAGGGGAAAAGGGATTTAATCTCATAAATATTGACTCAACAGTCGTTCTTGAAAAACCAAAAATCGCATCATACATTCAAGCGATGAGAGAAAATATTGCTAATGCTTTAGGAGTAAAGATAGAAGTAATTTCAGTCAAAGCGACCACGACGGAAGGGCTCGGATTTACGGGAACGGGTGAAGGCGCATCAGCGTATGCTGTTGCATTAATTCAGAAAACCGAATAATGGAAGTAGACGAAATCATACAATATCTTTCGCAAGTAGAAGCAATTTACGTTTACTTGATAATTTTTGCCATCGCCTATATCGAAAACATTTTCCCTCCATCTCCAAGCGACGTCATAGTTGTATTCGGAGGTTCGATGGTCGCTTTAGGAAAAGCAAACTTTATCGCCTCTGTATTTTCCGCGGCTTTAGGCGGTTTATTTGGCTTTATAACGATGTACGTCATCGGCAGATGGTTTGGTCGCAGGATATTAGAAAAAGGAAAAATTAAATTCATTCCACTCGATAAATTACATAAAGTAGAAGGCTGGTTTCGGAAATATGGATACGGAATTATTATTGCTAATCGGTTTCTCACAGGAACGCGCGCAGTCGTTGCTTTTTTTGCCGGCTTATCCGAACTGAACCTAAAAATTACTTCGATCCTATCGTTCATCAGCGCAGTAGTTTGGAATGCGATTCTTTTATACGCAGGTTTTACGATGGGTAGGAATTGGCAGCATATTATCGAACACCTGAAAATATACGGCATTGTAGTTACCCTAATAGTTTTATTGACAGTGATTATTTGGTCCGTCAAAATATTAGTCAATAAAAAGAGAAGTCGAAATGATGCTTGAGTTTTTTATTTATCTCGATCGGTCGATGTTTATTTTTTTCAATCAAGCAATTGCCAATGGCTTTTTTGATACAATCATGCCGGCAATAACCGATTGGGATAAAACTATTCCCGGAAGAATAATAATTGTTATCATCGTCGTTGGATTATTGTGGAAAGGTGGAAGGACGGGACGCACGGTTATATTTTTACTGATTCCGACGATCATGTTAAGCGATCAATTAAATAGCTCGTTTCTAAAAAATATTTTTGCACGTCCTCGTCCTTGTCACCTGATCGAAGGCGCAACTATCATAGAAAATGTTCGACTTTTAGTTGCTTGCGGAAGCGGTTATTCTTTCCCGTCGTCGCATGCTGTCAACAGTTTTGCGATAGCAACTATTTTTACTGCTCATTATAATAAATATTGGTGGATTTTCGGAATCTATGCAACTGTTGTCAGCTTCTCGCGGATTTATGTTGGTGTTCACTTTCCATTCGATGTTGTTGCCGGTGCCATTGTCGGAATTCTTTGCGCTCTATTCGTTTATATTTTATGGTTATACGTTTCAAAGAAAATAATTAGAAACTGATGTTACGCAAACATAGATATTTGCTATTATCTGGATCGATTGCTCTGACAGGAATTGAACTCAACCCGCTTTGTGAGGCTGTCTAAAAAGTTCTCTCGTTACGGGGCTGACCAAAAAGTGGAAGATTCCTTGTAGTGCGAACTTTAGTTCGCTTAAATTTCATCAAAAAGCGAAATGAATTTCGCTCTACATCCCTCTCAAAGAACTTATTGGTCACCCTCAAGTCCCTCTCTTTTTAAGAGAGGTCGACGACTCGACTTGTAGAGCGGATGCGCCTATGGCGCAAGGGTGAGTTCATTTTAATTTAATATACTTTATAGCAGTTTCAACGGTTTACGATTCCTCATTATTAGAAAGAAAAATTAAATTGCGAACTTTGAATCATAAATTAATTAAATTCTCGTTGCTCATCCTTTCGGGTGTTTTATTCGGATTATCGTTTCCTCCTTTTCAAACGGGTTTTCTTGCGGCATTTGCTTTTGTCCCGTTCTTTCTCGTTTTCTCTGATGTTGAAAGCTACGGAAAAGCATTACGTTATTCATACTTAACTTTTTTCGTCTTTAACTTAATCGCAATTTCGTGGGTGGGTGGTTTTGTGCACGGAAAAGACCCTTACTTGATGTCTGCCGGCGTTACATTACTGTTAGTTCACCCTATATTCCTGTCGGTTCCAGTCCTTGTTTTTATATTTATCCGGCGTTCTTTCAATTTCAAAGCCGCACTCTTAACGTTTCCTTTTTTATGGGTATCGTTTGAATTTCTTCACTCGTTAAGCGACCTTGCATTCCCGTGGCTGACGTTGGGCAACACACAAACCTACGACATTTCAATAATCCAATATGCGAGTTTTACAGGAGTTTATGGTGTCTCATTCTGGCTCATTGTTTTGAATATCTTGTTCTTCATTCTACTCGTCAAATTAAATTTGAGAGAATGGAAATGGTTCTCAAAACAATCTGTTGCGTTCGTCATTATAATTTTACTTCTTTATATAATTCCAAAAATTCACGGTATGATAATCTTAAATTCAGAAGAAGACAACTCACATTACGAATCTGTGAAAGTAGCAATCATCCAACCGGATATTGACCCGTGGGAAAAATGGGAAGCGGGTTCAGAAGAATCACAACTCGATATGTATCAAGAGATGACCGGACATATTGCCCAAAATGTAGATTTGGTTTTATGGGCGGAGACAGCAGTTCCTTACTATGTAATGTTACCACAATATGAAAATTATTTTCAAAAAATTAAGCAGCAAGTCGATTCATTAAATTTTGTGCTCCTTACCGGCATCCCCGATATTTATTATTATAAAACAGGTGACAAGATTCCGCTGTCAGCTAAGAAAGCAAGATATTCGGACGACCGATATGATTCGTATAACAGTTCAATGCTTTTGATTCCACATTCTAACGAAATTCAAAAGTATGCAAAAATCAGGCTCGTTCCGTTTTCTGAAAGAGTGCCTTATGCCGACGCGCTTAATTTCTTGAGCTTTCCTGAATGGGGTGTCGGAATCGGCGGCTGGGGAATCGGAAAGGATACTGTCGTTTTTCGTTTACCGCTTCGCGATACAACAACTGTAAAATTTTCTAATATGATTTGCTATGAATCCATCTATCCGACATTCGTTGCGAACTTTGTGAGAAAGGGAGCAGAATTTTTAACAATCATCACAAACGACAGTTGGTGGGGTGATACATACGGTGCATACCAACACATGCAATATGCAATTTTCCGTTCGATCGAGAACAGACGATGGATTGCCCGATGTGCAAACGGCGGGATCTCGTGTTTTATTGACCCATACGGAAGAGTTTATGAGCAAACGAAAATGCTTACAACTGCTACTATTAACTTTGAGATTAAGGCACGCACCGAATTGACATATTATACGCGGAACGGTGATGTATTTTCAAAATTTTGTTTGATGATAAGCGGTTTTTTAATAATGGCAGGTTTGAGTCAAAAGTTTTATAAATATGTGAGGAGAAAAAATGAAATATATTGATTCGCAGGGAATGCGGCAAGCGATGTTGGAATCTGAGGTAGGCGACGATGTTTATGGCGAAGACCCGACCGTGAATAAGCTGCAAGATAAAGTCGCCTCGCTATTGGGTAAGGAAGCTGCCCTTTTTGTTCCAAGCGGCGTGATGGGTAACCAAGTTTGTATCAGAGTTCACACGAATCACGGCGATGAAATAATAACAGATGAAGATGCGCATATCTTCGTTTACGAAAATGCTGCTCCGGCTGCTTTGTCGGGCGTTAGTGTTAAAACCGTTCACGGTGACAACGGAGTGATAACTGCCGAGCAAATTAAAAAAGCTTTACCCCGTAAAACGGGGTTTACGTCCGAAAGCTTATTACTTGCCAAGCACAAAGCTTATTTGTCTTGAAAACACACACGGCAGGTCAGGCAGGTTAACTGTGCTATTACAAAATTCTTCCGTTTAACTTGCTTTTAAGCAATATATTCTGTATTATAAACCGCCCTTCGACAAGTCCCACATATGGGACTTTTTTTTTGGAGGGAATTTAGCGCTATTATAAGATGTTTAAT
>JAHJRJ010000135.1 GCA_018830765.1 Bacteroidota bacterium
GGCGCAAATTTATACCACGATGCACATTTCGCACTGGGGCACTCAATGCACAGAGGCACGCCTTTTATCGACGATAGAGTTTTACGAAAAGAAGGTGTTGTTCGCATTTACGACGTTTTGTTTGATCATGAGGTGCTGTTGTCCACAGATGAATTTTTCAGACAAATCATAAAGAGCCCTGAATTTCAAAAAGAGATGGGAACTGCCGAATTACATTACATAATCGGAAAGTATATTTTGGAACGTGAACGTCTGCTCGGAATTAAGCATAACAGTGTGTTATCTGCGGCTTATCAATGCGGCGTTCCGGTTTATACATCTTCGCCGGGCGACAGTTCAATAGGGATGAATATTGCAGAAGCAGCGTTAGATGACTCTGGTTTAAAAATCGACGTTCTGCTTGATATCAACGAAACTGCAGCAATTGTTTTGGAAGTAAAGCGTAAAGGTGGTAAAAGCGGTGTATTTATTTTGGGTGGCGGTTCTCCTAAAAATTTTATGCTTCAAACCGAACCGCATCTACAGGAAGTTTTAAAAATTGACGAAAAAGGTCACGATTACTTTCTGCAAATTACCGACGCTAGACCGGATACGGGTGGGTTATCTGGCGCCACACCTTCAGAAGCTGTTAGTTGGGGGAAAATTGATCCGAATCAACTACCCGATACCGTTGTGGTTTACATTGATTCAACTATTGCGCTTCCTATTGTAACGTCGTATTCAACTGCGAAGGTTCCAAAACGTCCGTTGAAACGACTATACAATAGAAGAACAGAATTAGTAGAGAAGTTTAAAAAAGAGTATTTCAAAACCCGTTTAAAAGCAGTAAAAATTAAATAACTAACAAAAGCTCGTTATCGAGTTCAAAATTAAATAACTAACAATCTATAGGAGGATTATTTATGAGCAGATTCACAGAATTAAACGAATTAGTTGCCAGTTTCGAAAAAGATTTCATTAAGTTTTACGACAAAGGCAATAAGTCGGCAGGTACGCGTGTCAGAAAAGCTATGAACGAGTTAAAGCGAAAAGCTCAAGAGATACGTAAAGAAGTCCAAGATTTAAAAGGCAAGACCGAAGATCAAGGTATTCAACCACCGGTTGCTTAATCTTTCTTGCACTGATACTTTCTATAGGAGGCTTGAATTTTATATCGAGCCTCCTTTTTATTTTTGAAAATTATGAAACCTAAATTGTTGTATTTTATTTTTTTAACCTTCTTCGGTTTTCAAAACTTTTCCGATTTTATGAAAATACACAAAGAAGCAATAGTTATCGACCTGCACAACGATACAGTTCAACGAATGTTGAATAAGGAAGATATAAGTGTGCGGACTAAAACCGGTCACATCGATATACCGCGATTGAGAGAAGGTGGGATTGATGCCGCAGTTTTCTCGGTTTGGATTCCACCGGGGAATAAATCAAAGCCGTATTTCGCTCAAGCTAAAAAACAGATTGATTTACTATTAAATTTTGCTAAAAAACATTCTCAGCAAATTGTAACAGCTTACAACTCTGAAGATATTTTAAGAATAAGCAAAGCCGGCAAAATAGCTTTAATGTTGAGCATGGAAGGGGCACATCCGGTCGGAGACGATTTAAAACACCTCGATTATTTTTATGAACGCGGCGTCAGGTCGATTATGTTGACTTGGAATAATAGCACGAATTGGGCTACGTCCGCTTCTGACGAAACACAATCACCCGCTAAATTAAAACACAAAGGATTAACAGGGTTGGGTAAAAAGTTCGTAAAGCGGATGGATGAATTAGGAATAATTATAGATGTATCACATGCAGGTGAAACAACTTTCTGGGATGTTATAAAAACTTCGACGAATCCGATTATTGCATCACATTCTGCGGTAGCAAGTATTTGTCCTAACCACCGTAATCTCAGTGACGATCAAATAAAAGCTATAGCTGCTTCGGGCGGTATTATTGGAGTTAATTTTGCTCCTTGGTTCCTCGACAGTGAATTTGTTGAAAAAGAAAAAGTTATAAAAGAACAGAATAAAGCGCGGATTGATTCTGTCAGGTCTGTGTGGAAAGGCGATGCGCTTTCTCGTGAGGCGGCGATAGCGAGGTTAATGCAAAAAGAATACGATAAAATTTTGCCCACTTTAAACGATTTAGTTAACCATATCGAATACGTGATAAAATTAGCAGGTGTTGATTATGTAGGTTTGGGTTCCGATTTCGACGGCATAAGTGTTGCACCCAAAGGTGTTGACGATGTTACTCTTTATCCTAACATAACAAAAGAACTAATCAAGCGGGGCTATTCGAAGAAGGACTTGGGAAAAATTTTAGGCGGGAATTTCTTGAGGGTGTTAAGTGAAGTAGAGAAAAGAAAAACCCCGAATTAATAATCCGGGGTTTTTTGATACTTTACATTTCAGCTTCTTCCATTCGAGTTCTGTAAGCTCTACGTACAGCTTTAATTTTCTTCATTCTCTTTTTTACAGAAGGTTTGGAAAAAAATGTGCGTTTTTTGAATTCTTTCAATACGCCTGACCGCTCATATTTTTTCTTGAATCTCCTAAGCGCTCTATCAATCGGTTCGTTGTCTTGTATCTGAATACCGACCAATCATTTCACCTCCCCTCGATTGCATTATTTTTTTTACGATGGTATCATCTCCTTTTCTATTTCAGTATGTTGTAAATTTTCTAATAATCTTCTTTCTCCGAGTTTTTCAAACACAACCAAGATTGCGTGGTTACCGTCGGATGTAATAATTTTCTTTAAGACTTTGCCGGTGTCTTCCCATTCGCTGTGGAAAATTTTATCTCCGATAGAAAATATTGTTTCCGGGTTGTATGTTTTTAAGTCTCCCTTGATTTTTTGTGAACCGGAATTCTGTTCTTGCGATTCCACTTCTATCAAAGAGAGATGATGACATTTTGAACAGCGACACCAGAATTTATTTTTCACTCCTTCCATTTCGCCTACTACGGCCATGCGAGTATTCTTACCGCAGTAATTGCAAAATTGTTCAGCAAATTTACTTTTGCCCATAGTTTTTTCCTATTTGTTTAAAAAAAATATTTTCATGAAATAAAAAGCGAGTCAAAACTTGTACAAAGATAATATAACAAGAAATTAAGGAGTGAATCGCTGGTATAATATAGCGAAATTATAAATTTTAGTCAATGTAATTTTGATATATATATTTAAGAAAAACTGCGTTTAAAACGATTATTATGAGTATTTTAAAATAATTTTCAAGTTTTTATTTGTAAAAATTGTGTAAAACCCTAATTCTGTTAAAATATCAGGGAAAACAAAATCTGTGTGTGGAGGATTTAAGGCGTTGATATTAATAAATTTTAAGGAAAAATTAAATTCTCACGAGTCCCACGTATTATCATATTTTTCTTCCCAAATATTTGAAACTATAAATCAGTTTGGATATATTAATATTGCATTACAAATTATTAGCTGATGTTACGCAAGAATGATAAAAACAATCCGCCTCAGGCGGATTGTTTTTAGACCCGTAGGGACGTTATGTTTGTAGAACTATCTAAAATGTAAGCCCCAGCGGGGCGAAATGTAAATTATATATCGTTCCTACGGAACTCAAACACGGAACGAGACCGATTTCTATAAATTCGCCGCAGGCGAATTCATCTGGAACTATATTTTGCGTAACATCAGTTATTAGAAGGAAAGCCATGAAAAATATTATTTTCGTCTCTATTATTATATTCACAACAGCTTTACAGTCTGTTGGACAGAGCAAATTTGAAAAGGACGTTTTCAAAACTCCCTCCGGGAAATTGACAATAATTTTTATCGGTCACGCATCGCTGATGTTTAACTTCAACGGTAAGATTATTCATGTCGATCCATGGAACCGGTTTGCTGATTATAAAACATTACCCAAAGCAGATATTATTCTCGTAACTCACCACCATCCCGATCATCTGGATACAAATGCTATCACTATGATTTCAAAAAATGAAACTCAAATCATTCTCACCAGTACGGTCTATGATATAATTAAAAAAGGTTTGGTAATGTCAAACGGTGATAAAAAGAACATTGATGGAATTGAAATCGAAGCACTCCCGGCATATAATACTACTGCAGAACGAGAAAAATATCATCCCAAAGACAGGGATAATGGTTACGTTCTTACAATAGGAAAGAAAAGAATTTATATCGCGGGCGATACAGAAAATATTCCTGAAATGGCATCCTTAATAAATATTGATATAGCTTTTCTGCCGATGAACCAACCATATACAATGCTTCCGGAACAAGTTGCAGATGCCGTGAATAAATTCAACCCCAAAATCTTATATCCGTACCATTATAATGATACTGATGTTTCAAAGCTAAAAGAGCTTATGTCAAAGAATAAAAATGTAGAGATTCGAATCAAGCCGTTGAAATAAATTTTGAAAGTAAAAGACCGATGAAGAAACATATATGTCCCTGGTATGTTGGTTATCTGTTAGCAAATCCGTTACGACGTCTGTTTCAAAATCCTAAAAATATTCTCAGACCATTTATCAAAGAAGGAATGACGATCCTTGAGGTTGGTCCGGGGATGGGATTCTTCAGTTTGCCGTTAGCAAAATTTGTTGGAGAAACAGGACGGGTCGTATGCGTCGACCTTCAGGAAAAAATGATAAAGAGTCTAAGGAGGCGTGCAGATAAGGCAGGATTGTTAACAAGAATAGAGACGCGTCTGAGCACAGAAACATCGCTCCAAATTGACGACCTCAGAGAGAAAGTTGATTTTGCATTGGCGTTTGCAGTTGTACATGAAGTGTCCGACCCGAAAAAACTTTTCACTCAGATTTTTAATTCACTAAAAAGAGAAGGAATGCTTTTAGTATCTGAACCAACGGGGCATGTGACAAAAGGTGAATTTGATACGATGCTTTCAATAGCTCAAAGTGCAGGATTAAAGATTCTCGATACTTTGAATATAGCGCGCAGCCACTCGGTTACGCTGAGTAAGATTTCCGATTTTTGACGATGATCGGGTAAATTAAAAATCGGAAACCTGACCTTGTTTTTCTAAGCTGAAATTTGTATATTTTATCCGCAAATTTTAGAAACAAAAGGGCCCTTAGCTCAGTTGGTTAGAGCAGCAGACTCATAATCTGCGGGTCGTAGGTTCAAGTCCTACAGGGCCCACCAAATGGATACGCGTCCCCAAAGCTATCTTTTCTCGTTTATCGGTTTAGCTCTCGGTTTACTAATTGGAGTGATAATATATTTGACTTCCCAAGTCATTTTCATAGTTATGGTATTTATCCCGCCCGTCATTTATTATTTACTAAGGAAAAAACAAGGCGAGAAAAAGTCAATCGAATAATTTACCTTTTGTGTACGTTCTTATAATATTCACCTCAGCGTTCTTTGCGTATTCTTTACGGACTTTGTCCGTCCGTCTCATGAAACGAGACGGACGAGACCTCGTCTAAAGACGGGCGTGAAATAAAAACAAAACCGTGAAGATCGTCGAGCAGGCGCAGAGATCACATAGAGAATTACTTATGCAAACTAATAACATCCAAACAAAACCTGATATCCTAATCGTCAACGAAATATTTTACAGTATTCAGGGTGAGTCAACTCATGCAGGCAGACCCTGTGTGTTCGTACGACTTACTTATTGTAATTTGCGTTGCACATATTGCGATACAGCTTATGCTTTTGAAGAAGGTCTCGAAATGACGATTGATGAGATAATCGAGAAGGTCGATTCATATAAATGCAATTTAGTGGAAATTACCGGTGGTGAGCCTCTTGTGCAGGTAAATGCTCATAAGTTAACGAAGGCTTTGTGCGATAAAGGATACGAGGTGGTTTTAGAGACGGGTGGTAGTTTGAGTATATCCGATATTGACCCAAGAGTTAAGCGGATCGTGGATTTTAAATGTCCGAGTAGCGGAATGGAAAAGAAGAATTTTTGGGAAAATGTGAATTATCTGAAAAATGATGATGAAGTAAAATTTGTAATCGGCGATAGAAATGATTATGAATGGGCGAAGGAAAAGATTGGAGAATATGGATTAGTGGATAAATGCACATTGTTGATGTCGCCGGTTTTTGGCGCAATCGATCCGAAAGTTTTAGCTGGCTGGATTTTGGAAGACAAGCTTGATGTGCGGTTTCAAATTCAAATCCAGAAATATATTTGGCAGCCGGATGCGAGAGGAGTGTAAATAGGATATGGGATGTGAGATGTGCGATGAATAATAAAACAAAACCACTCACAATTGTTTTAGTTTCAGGCGGTATGGATAGCTGCGTAACTGCGGCAATTGCTAACCAAAGTTATGAATTAGCTTTTCTGCATTTGAACTACGGTCAGCGGACGGAGAGAAGAGAGCTGAAAGCTTTCAACGACATTGCCGACTTCTACAAAGTCGAGCAGAGATTAGTTGTAAATATCGAATACTTAAAACTTATCGGCGGGTCGAGCTTAACCGACAAATCGATTCCAGTTGAGTTGGCAAATTTAGAGAGGAAAGAGATACCAACATCATACGTTCCGTTTAGGAACGCCAACATACTCTCAATTGCAGTAAGCTGGGCTGAGGTAATAGGCGCCAGTAAAATATTTATCGGCGCTGTGGAGGAAGATTCTTCCGGTTATCCAGATACACGCCCAGAATTTTACGAAGTTTTCAATCGAGTGATTGAATTAGGCACAAAACTGGAGACAAAAATCACAATAGAAACTCCAATCATAAATTTGAAGAAGGCAGATATTGTACGCAAAGGATTCGAGCTTGGTGCACCACTGCATTTGAGCTGGTCGTGCTATCAAAACGAAGATGAAGCTTGCGGAGTATGCGATAGCTGCGCTTTACGGCTTCTCGGATTTAAGCAGGCGGGATTTGAAGATCCGATACCGTATAAAAAGTAATTATTAGCCCGGTGTATATAACCACGAAAAACACGGAAACGACACAGATGATAGCAGATTTTGTCCTCTTCCGTGTAAGACCCCGTAAGACGGGGTAAGACGTGGATAAAAAGATTACAGTCCGAACATCAAAGGAACATTCAGGTGAAGAATTATGAAAATATTAGCTTTCACGGACATACACGGCGCATACAAAAAAGTCGAAGAAATCATAAAATCCGAACTGGCAGACGTAGTAATAATTGGCGGAGACTTAACTAATGTTGGCAGCGTAAAGGAAGCTGATAGAGTTATCGAAAGTTTCACACGGTTGTCAAAGAACCTTTTTTGTATTGCCGGAAATATGGATTTGCCACAGCACGATGAGCTTTATCTTAATAAAAGTATCGGATTGAACGGTAACGGTATCGTCGTTCAAGATATTGGATTCTTCGGTGTTTCTGGATCATCTTATACATCGCTTAATACTCCGTATGAAATAAGCGAAGAAACAATAGCCGATAAAATCATAGAGGGATACACAAAAGTTAAAGATGCAAAAATAAAAATATTAATTTCCCACACGCCACCCTACGGAACGAAGGTGGACATTATTCGTATGGGAATCCATGTCGGAAGCACCGCAGTCCGTGAATTCACCGACGATTATCAGCCGGATGTAGTAGTCTGCGGACACATACACGAAGCTCGCGGACAGGATGTAATCGCTAAAACAAAAATCGTAAATTGCGGACCCGCTAGTAGAGGTTATTATGTCGTCATAGATATTAATGATAATATTGACATTTTGATGAAAGAAAAAAGATGAAGGAACTTAGTAATCCAAAAACAAAAGCTATCGTTTTCGATTTAGGCAACACGTTAGTGACGATCGATTACAAACCATTTTTAATTAACATGGGGATTGACGGAAAATTTTCTGAAGAGGAGATTTATCATTTTTTAGCCGAACCGACTCAAAAGTATGAGTGCGGTAAATTAGACACGGAAAACTTCTATCTTATTGTAAAACAACAACTTAAAACTGATGTAGATTTTGATCGATTTAAACTTGCATGGTGCAGCGTGGCAACCGGAAGTATTGACGGGATACAGGATTTAATAACTTTGTTGAAAACCAAATATCCGCTATATCTCTTGAGTAACACTAACGAATTACACTTTGATTATATACTGAGTAACTTTCCGGTATTAAATGACTTTCGAAAATATTTTTTGTCTTATCAAATAGGATTAATGAAGCCGGAGATTGAAATATATATACACATGTTGAATGAACTTAATCTAAAACCGGAAGAAATATTTTTTATTGACGACAAAAAAATAAATATTGAACGCGCAAGTCGGCTCGGAATAGATGCACACCTTTTTTCAAATACCGGCATGTTAATACAATCTTTAAAATCAAAAAATATATTGGAATGGTTGGACATATATTAAAAGAATTATTTGAAAGAGCAGTTGCAGAAGGATACGGGAGTGAAGATTATTCTGCCGTTTTCAAGATAATTCGAGACGCATAATGAGATTTCTTCTTGATAATACATACCTCAAAATTGCCTAAAAACGCTATATTTTAACGATATTTTGTTATTAAAAAATTCCCCACTTAAAAAAAATCAATTTTTTTGTTTTTTTGCTTGACTTTAAGTAAAAATTCAATAAATTTACAGGTGTCTTTATCCTTAGTGGGTAAAAGTGTGTAGGAAATTTTAATAATTTTAAAGGTTTATCATTTATAAATGTCTTCGTTAAAAGGGTCATACCAATATAGTGTAGATAATAAGGGACGTATAAATATCCCTTCTAAATTACGCAAAATGCTCTCTGATGATATCAAAGATAATTTTATCATCACACGAGGATTCGATAAATGCCTGTATGTTTATCCGTTAGATGAGTGGGCAAAAGTCGAACAAGAATTGCGCAAGCTTTCGAATTATAATCCCGACCATCGATTGTTTTCGAGAACGATACTCGATATTGCCTCGGATGTTCAACTGGATAGTCAAGCACGCATTACTATTCCAGCCGAACTCCGCCAATATGCAGGTATCGATAGCGAAGTAATTATAATCGGTACTCTGGATAAGATTGAATTATGGAATCCCCAAATATATTCGGAATATAAAAATAATCAAAGCGAGACTTATGAGAGTGTTGCAGCGAAGGTGATGAGTACTGTTAGCGACAACGCTAAATGATGTTCCTTGAAAAATGATATGACTGATGAATATCACACGCCAGTTCTTGTCGAAGAAGTTCTGAAGTTCCTTGTTACGAAACCGGATGGAATCTATGTCGATGCGAATTTGGGCGGCGGCGGTCACTCGGAAAGGATTTTAAATAAACTCTTACCCACAGGAGTTCTTGTTGGAATCGATGCTGATGAGGATGCTGTAAATTTTTCTAAAAAGCGTTTTGGAGAAAAGATTTTAACTATTCACGGCAACTTTTCTCATCTCTCCCAACTACTTTCCGAAAAAGGTATTCTTAATATCGACGGTATTCTTTTCGATTTAGGAGTATCTTCGTTCCAGATTGACTCACCCGAAAAGGGTTTCGGCTTTCGAATGGAAGCGAAGCTTGATTTCAGATTCGATAAATGGCAAAAATTAGATGCGCATACAGTCATCAATAGCTATTCAGAAAAACAACTTGCTGATATATTTTGGAAATACGGCGAGGAGAAATTTTCCCGCCATATAGCTCGGAAAATTATTTCCTACAGATCGTCAAAGGTCGTCGAAACGACGAGCGATTTGGTAGAAATTATTAAATCAACCGTAAACAATAAATTTATCAACAAAACGTTAGCCCGGATTTTTCAGGCAATCCGTATCGAAGTTAACCATGAGTTAGATTCTTTGCGTTCGGGACTTTCCAATGCGGTGAATATTTTAATGCCGGGCGGCAGGATTGTAGTTATTTCTTATCATTCGCTCGAAGACAGAATTGTAAAAGAATTTTTTAAAGATTGTTCTATGGAAAAAGTTTATTCAGGACATAAATTAATTCCCGATAAAGAATTAACTCCGGTTCTGAAGATACTAACAAAAAAGCCAGTTAACGCGAGTAAGGATGAACTTAAACGGAACCCACGCTCGCGCAGTGCAAAATTAAGGGCTGCCGAAAAAGTTTAGTAAACTTTCAATATTTATGGAAAACAAGCCTGAAATCTCTCTTAACGACTTAACACCGGATCCTCGATTAGTTTTTAAGGGGACTGAAAAGCCTCTACCGTCGGATGTTATGATACGGAAGAATAGGCCTACACCCAAAAAAAGACCTTCGCCCATAGCTAATATTTTAATAATTTTTACAATCACACTGTTAGGTGTTTTCGCAATCAAAAATATAGTAACTGTTAACCAGTTAGCCGACGAAGTAAATCAACTAAGAAATCGTTATTCGAATATCGTCAATGCGAACGAGTTATTGCACGCCGAGATAAATAAGAAAGCAAGTTCAGAAAGAATTACTTCCATCGCTTATAAAGAAATCGGTATGATTAGACCAAAGGAACAACCAATCTGGTTCGAGATTGACGAAC
>JAHJRJ010000136.1 GCA_018830765.1 Bacteroidota bacterium
ATTTCCGACAATTATTGGTGAAGGCGTTACTGTCGGTCACGGCGTAATTATACACGCAGCCACTGTTAACGATTATTGTTTAATCGGAATGGGTTCGAGAATTCTTGACGGTGCAGAAATCGGTAAATATTCGTTGGTTGCCGCTGGTTCTGTCGTGTTACAAAATGTAAGAATTCCCGAAGGAGTGCTCGTTGCCGGAATGCCCGCAAAAATTTTACGTCCACTAACCGACAATGAACGCAAAGCATTAATAGAATCGGCGAACAACTATGTAAATTATGCTAGATCGTTTCAGCATTTAATCATAGAGAGAAAATAATGAAAATAATATTTTGGGGGACGAGAGGGTCTATCCCGACACCGGGTGAAACGACGGTGAAGTACGGCGGAAACACACCGTGCGTCGAACTGCGATTTGATGACGATAATTTTATTATACTTGATGCAGGCACTGGAATCCGTAATTTAGGCGAAAAAATAATTGAGTCGGGCAGCTCGATTAATACATACGTTCTAATTTCACATCCGCACTGGGATCACATACAAGGATTCCCATTCTTTAAACCGGCGTTCATATCCGGAAATGAAATTACAATTGTCTGTGCTGAGTTCGACGGTATATCTCTCCCTCAAATGATATCTGACCAAATGAATAAAGCGTATTTTCCCATACAACTTAA
This sequence comes from Bacteroidota bacterium, assembly GCA_018830765.1. Lineage (GTDB taxonomy): Bacteria > Bacteroidota > Ignavibacteria > UBA10030 > BY39 > JAHJRJ01. Next base: position 681 of record JAHJRJ010000136.1, read on the forward strand.
TGAATTGAAGGCAAATATTAATTTTAAGAGTGTTCGAGAAGAAGAGTTCGATGTGTTCGGTGCAAATGTTAAAACCTTGTTTCTTAATCATCCCTTATTTGCAATTGGATACAGGATAACTTATCGCAACAAATCCATTACATATATCTCGGACAATGAACCTTTCGACAGATATGTAGCTCAAACAATCAAAAATGTCCATACTGAAATTATAAAAAAGTATTTGGAATACAAAAATGAACCTAATCAACATCTGTTCGATTTCGTTATGGGATCGGATATTTTGATTTACGATTCTACATACACACCTGAAGAGTATATCGATAGAGTTGGTTGGGGACATTCACACTATCTGTTTTCACTGAAAGTAGCTGCTGAAGGAAATGTAAAAAATTTGGTACTTTTTCATCACGACCCTTCTCACAACGATGCAAAAATCGATGAAATATACAGTAAGTGCCTTAAAGAAATAAAAAACAGGAATTATAAATTTCTCTGCCATCCGGCTTACGAAGGTTTCGTGATGAACTTAAACACTTGACAATAAAACTTGAAGATTGTATATTTGATACGGTTTGCTGTGTGACCTAGGGGAACGATACATTGTATACTTGCTGGAAGTAAATACGTAAATTAAGATAGATTAATACTTAGACATCATTGTTTATGTGACCGAGAAATTAATTAATAAGTCGTCTAAGTATCAATTCGGTTACAGAAAATGGTGGTTTATATTTAAAGCGGGGGCTTTATGTCACGTGGTAAAGTTAAGTGGTTTGATGTAAAAAAGGGTTACGGTTTTATTGAGTGGGAAAAAGGCAAAGACGTTTTTATCCACTACACTGAAATTCAAACTAATTCAGAGTTTAAAAAAGTTAACGAAGGCGATATAGTAGAGTTTGAACTTATCGAAGGTAACAAGGGACTACAAGCTAAGAAAGTCATCATCCTTAAATAGCTTTTTAGTCGAAAATTATTGATTTTACCCCGAAGGTACTTTATTTCAGTTCCTTACGGGGTTTTTGTTGAGATTTTATAATAATAATATGAAAAGTAGAATTAAGAACTTTTATACATTTGAAAAATCGGGTTTTCAAAAGCTGGCAAAAATCCTGAACGCTAAGCCGGTCAAGATGGATAATAATTACCGGTTTGAAATCATTAACAAACAGGAAAACAGAAAGCTTGCGCTAGAGATTTACTGCGATATAATGATTGGGAATAAGAAAGGAAATTTAATTTCCATCTACACGCATAATGCACATCTCCAACTCCATTTTTGTTCGGGGTTCGTTGCGAGTGATTTATTAGAAGAAGTAACTTTTATTGGCGAGACCAACGGCAAGCTTTCAGGGCTAATCGTCGAACGCTCAGCCGGTTGTTCATTATATGCGAACGTTGATAAAAAAATTCTATCTGGTGATTTTACTAACCTTGGTCCTGAAGTTATGCTCTCGGGTATCGCACTCTCGTTGACGGAAAGTATACTTCTATCTAATTCGAGTAAAAAAGGTAACAAAAAGGTTTGATTAACGTAATAAACACAAATCATCAGCGTATAATTAGCCGACGTGAAACTATTTCATTGATCACTTGTGTTTTAAAAAGAGAAGACACCGAAGAAAGCGAATTAAATTTGATTTTTGTAGACGATAACTATATAAAGAAATTAAACACAACCTACTTAAAACATCGTTGGGTTACCGATGTAATCAGCTTTCCTTTAAATCAAGGCACTCCGGTAGAAGGCGAAATTTATATTTGCACTAATCAAGCGAAACGACAAGCAAAAGAGTCCCAGACATCTTACAAAGAAGAAGTAAGAAGATTAATTATTCACGGTGTCTTACATCTAATTGGTCATACCGATAGATCAAAGAAATCACGTGAGATTATGAGAAACTTGGAAGACAAGTATTTGAAAATATGCAAGAACGAATTATAGAAATAATAGTCCACATCTTAAACGAGATAAAAACGACGAATAAAAAACTTCAAGATGTCAGTGTTGAAAATTTGGAGAAGTTAGGTTATACGAATTCCGAAATGAATGCCGCATTCAGTTGGCTTTTCGATAAATTTTATTTGAGTAAATATAATCCTGCTAAATTGGATATTGAAACTTCTGGTTCACGGCGTATTCTACACGAAGTAGAAAAAATGGCAATCTCTCCTGAAGCTTTCGGTTATCTGATTCAACTCAGAGAATTAAGCATAATTTCAGATGTTGATGTAGAGCTGATCATCGAGAGAATAATGTTAACAACAACTCATACAATCGAAATTGAAGAGATGAAAGATATCGTATTTTCCGTAATATTCGGGTCAGAGGACCACATTTTCGGAAGATTCTCAACTTATGACGACGAAAATATTAATTAGAACGGATATTGAAATGCAAAAATCACTTATTATAGTTGAATCACCCTCGAAAGCCAAGACAGTTAAAAAATATTTGGGTAAAGATTACTTCGTAGAGGCGTCTGTCGGTCATATTAAAAATCTTCCAAAGAGTAAAATATCCGTAGATATAGAAGCCGGTTATGTCCCAACCTTTGAGCTTATCAAGGGGAAAGAAGAAATTGTTAAGAAATTGTGCGACATAAGTTCAAGAACCGATAAAATATTTATCGCTACCGACCCTGATCGCGAAGGCGAAGCTATTGCATACGATATCGCAGAAGAAATCGAGAAGAAAAACGGTAACATCTACCGAGTTTTATTTCTCGAAATAACTCAGTGGGGTATCACGAAAGCTATGGAAAACCCCAAAAAAATTGACCGGCATTTAGTCGATTCTCAGCGTGCCCGTAGGGTAATGGATAGAATCGTTGGCTACAAAATAAGCCCGTTCATCTGGAAAACAGTTTATTACGGATTGTCGGCTGGAAGAGTGCAATCGGTTGCATTAAGGTTGATTTGTGAGCGTGAAGACGATATCCAACAATTTGTTAAAGTAGAATATTGGTCGATAACAGGTGAATTTAAAACGGCGAAGAGTGAACCGTTCTTTGCAAAACTTGTCCAAGTGGAGAAGAAAGACCCCAGAATTCCTGACGAAGTAACTGCTAACGGATACGTCAGCAACATCAAAAATTATTCGTATGCGATATCTAATGTTCAGAAAAAAGTTGTCAAACGTAATCCACCTCCACCATTTATTACGAGCACTCTTCAACAAGAGGCGGCAGCTCGGTTAGGTTTTCCTGCAAAGAAAACAATGTCGCTTGCACAAAAACTATACGAAGGTATTGAGATCGGAGAAGATGGACTTGTCGGTTTAATCACGTATATGCGTACTGATTCAACCCGTTTAAGTAAAGATTCCATAGATGCGGTCAGAAATTTTATCTACGAAAATTACGGCGGCGATTATCTACCAAAAGAACCGCGTGAGTTTAAAAAAGGAAAATCAACCCAAGATGCTCACGAAGCCATACGGCCCACAACGATAAAATACAATCCTAAAGCGATTAAAAAATACTTCGACAAAAAAGAATTGTTCGACTTGTACGAATTGATATGGAATCGTTTTATTGCTTGTCAGATGGCACCAGCAGAATTTGATCAGATGACAGTCGAAATTAGCGGCGGGGAATATTTGTTTCGTGCGACAGGCACTTCGCCCAAATTCCGCGGCTTCTTACAAGTTTACGATGACATTAAGGAAGAGAACGGTACAAACGGAGATGGCGACCCGACCTCGAAAATTCCATCTCATCTGCATATCGGAGAGTCGGCTTCATTACTTGATGTAATACCGCGGCAACATTTTACCAAACCACCCGGACGTTACACTGAAAGCAGTTTAGTGAAGGACCTCGAAGCATATGGAATCGGCAGGCCGAGCACCTACGCACAAATCGTCAGTACGATTATCGATAGAAAGTACGTCGAGCAGACCGATAAAAAACTCTATGCACTCCCGCTCGGAATGACTGTTAACCGTCTGCTAACTCAAAATTTCCCTGAAATTTTTAACGTAAAGTTTACCGCCCAAATGGAGGAGGAGTTAGATACGATTGCATCGGGTAAACGGACTTACAAAAAAGTGATGGACGATTTTTATCACCCGTTTATACACGCGTTAGAAAAAGTTGATAAAAAGACAAGCGAAATAAAGAAGACGATGGTGGAAGCCACAGATGAAAGTTGCGAACTTTGCGGAAAATCGATGGTTATCAAATGGGGAAGGAACGGTCGTTTTAAAGCTTGCACGGGATACCCGGCCTGTAAAAATACAAAACCGTTAGACGAGGATGTTACAAGACACGAGCACCTTGAAAATTTAAAATGCGAAAAGTGCGGCGGCGATATGATTATGCGCAGCAGCCGTTTCGGTTCTTTCCTCGGATGTTCAAACTATCCGAATTGCACGAACACCCAACCGATCTCGATGGCTATGAAGTGTCCTAAATGTAAAGAAGGCAATACAATAGAAAGACAAACAAAACGAAAACGTATTTTCTACGGCTGTTCCCGGTATCCTGAATGTGATTTTGCTTCGTGGGCGAAACCGATCGACCAAGCATGCGAAGTGTGTAGTTCATCATACATGGTTGAAAAAAGTTCACAAAAACTTGGGACTTATTTAGAGTGCCCAAACTGCAAAGCTAAAGTTAACCCAATTCAACAAGAAGCCGAGGCGGTATAAAAATTTAATGATTGAGTTAATTAAATCATTTTTGGATTTTCTTAAACTCGAAAAAAATTATTCAGTCAATACATTGCTGGCTTACGAGGATGACTTAGTTCAATTTAATCGATTTCTGACAAATCATTTTCAGTCAGATAACTTCGAGCTATCGGCTGTCGATAATGTGACTATTCGGTTATTTTTGGGTGAGTTGGTAGAATCCGACTTTGCGAAAAAAAGTATTGTGCGTAAATTAGCCACCGTGCGATCTTTATATAAATACCTAATTAAGAAAGGAATAATCAAATCGAATCCGACTATAAATATACCGACTCCAAAAGTTCCGAAAAAACTACCGACGTTCCTTGAAGAACCTTCGATTGACCGTATGTTAAATCTTCCGGATACTTCCACCGTTGAAGGGTTGAGGGATAAAGCTATTTTAGAGCTTTTGTACAGCACAGGCATCCGGCTCAGTGAATTAATCGGTTTGAATTTAGATAATATTGAATGGTCGAAAGAAACTATTAAGGTTTTAGGAAAAGGAAAGAAAAGCAGAATTGTTCCGTTCGGGAGCAAGTCGAAAGATGCACTACGTAAATATCTTGAAAGGAGGGATGAGCTGATATCCGACCTAACTAAAAAGAGTAGCATTAATTCGGTTTTTCTATCAAATAGAGGGTTAAGAATTTATCCCAAAGGTGTGTATTTAATAGTCAATAAATATATTCG
>JAHJRJ010000137.1 GCA_018830765.1 Bacteroidota bacterium
AAATGGTTATTTAGGTTTATTTAACCCTAAAAATTCATTAGGAAATTGTATAACTTATTATTCTTAATAAGTTTAATAGAAACTAATCGCTCCTAATGAATTTTCTGGGTTTAAAAGTTTCTGATAAAGTTTTTTCCAAGGATTTACCTCTTAGCTTAATTTCAACCGCAATAATTTTCCCCGATTCATCTATCAAAACTGGTTTCGGTATGCCAATAACTTCAAACTTTTTTGCTATCTCGCTCTTAAAACTGCCGCTTACAAAAGAATTATGCCACGGCATTTTCCACTTTCCATTTCTAAATTTAATGACGTCTTCCAGTTTTGCATCAAATGAAATACTCAGAATATCAAAATTTTTGTCTTTGTATTTTTCATAAGCATTATGTAAATGTTCCATTTCTCCAACACATGGTTTGCACCATACTGCCCAAAAATCTATTAAAAGAATCTTACCTTTAAAATATTCATTATTATAAATTATTGTTGAATCGTCTAACGAAGTAAGAGTAAATTCCGGTATAAAATTTCCGGGTAGGATTTTCCTATCAGGATTAAATCTTTCTTTTGCATAATTAGCATAAAAATTATCGCTATATTCATTTATTAAACGGTCATAATATTTTTTGGCTTCTTCATTCTTTCCTTCATTCGTAGCTAAACCGATTAAATTAAATAATAATGTTGCTTTTACATTTTTATCAGAATGATTCTCAAGAGCTGTGTGAATATAATCAATGTGTTTTTCTATTTCACCAGTAAGAAAAACAATTCCAGGAAGTAATGCAGGATTTAGAGACCATAAAGGAGATGTGGGTTGTATTTCTTCGAGGCATTTTTTTGCATAAGAAGTATCAGGATTTTTTTGAAAACCCGTTATCTCGATGTAATTAAGCAATAATGTTTGTCGCAGCAGCGGATTGGTTTCTTGCTCTAATCGATTCTTTATTATCTCTAACTCGATAGACCAATCATAAACAAGTTCCTCGAACGGTTTACCCCGATAAAATCGGGGTTTACCGGATAACATATGGTCGGCCAATGCTTTTTGATAATCGTCGAGGCGTTTCTTTTGCTCATCATATATCTGTGAGAATTTCATAGTAGTTGAATCTGTGTTAAGGAATTTAATCTCAGCTTTTGCATCCGATCGTATTAGTTTAGCTGGGTCAAAAATTATTTTCACCACTGTATCTTTCGGAAAAATTATAGATTTGTAATCGCCGGCGCCGTCGTATTCATAATCATCTGACTGTGTGCCGTTGATAGATCGCATATCTTTAGCCGCACCGAGTAGCTGATAAGCAAACTTATCGGACGTGCCCCGATAAAATCGGGGCGTGGTCTTAAATTTTGCAATATATGTTTCATCAGATTGCTTCTCTAATTTTTGTGCGGTTTCGAAAGAGAAGTCATTAAAATCTCCGATTATTTTAACATTATTAAAGTTATCAACATAATTGTAAGTCCGAAGTCGAATTTTAAGTTCTAAAGATTTGGGCTGATCCAGATATAAAGCGACATCATGAATATGATGATGTACGCCGGTGAATTGTAAAATAAAGATACCTGTTTCCTCGGTTCGAAGTTCAAACGTACCGTCTTTCTCTACATGAATAGACTTAATTGATTTGGTGTCGGGCATAGTTGAAGGACGTGTGAGGTGAACCCCGATAAAATCGGGGTGAACATGTGCTTTAATCATCGGTTTTCCGTCGTAACCAACCAATGTACCTTTGATTATAGTTTCGTTTTGTGCATTGATAAAATTTACACAAAATAATAATAGTACAATAATCCAGTATTTCATAGAACCTCCTTTAAATTTTGAGTAACATTAATTGAGTTAGAATTTATATTCTTTCCAGCAATTTACGAAGTTCTTTTTTCGCCGAATATGTTATTTCTTCACTATCTAATTTAACAAACTTTTTGTGCTTGTAAACCCATTTCCCGTCAATCATCACAGAATCAACATTAGACGGATTTGCTGAATAAACAATTGTCGAATACAGATCGCTTGCCTCATCCTGTATCAAAGGATTCCAGAAGCTCTGCAAATCAAGAAGTACGATGTCTGCCTTCTTTCCCACCTCAATCGTCCCGATTTCATTTTCAAGTCCTAACGCTTTTGCCCCGCCGATTGTTGCCATCTTGAAAATTGTTTTGACCGGCATCGCGGTTGGACCATGAATCGGCTTTTGTATAAGTCCTGCAAGACGCATCTCTTGAAACATATCCAAATTGTTATTGCAAGGTGCGCCATCGGCGCCAAGAGAAACTGAAATGTTTTCCTCAAGATAACGCGGGATGTTTGCAACACCAGAACCAAGTTTTAGGTTGGAACTTGGACAATGCGCAATGTTTGCTTTAGTATCCTTCATTATCTGTATTTCGTTTTCGCTTAGATGAATACAATGAGCAAGCACGGAATTTTTTGAGAGCACACCGAGATGATTGAGAAATTCCACATTATCCATCTTACATCGTTCACGCACTGCTTGAATTTCTCCCTTGTTTTCAGATGCGTGTGTGTGGAAAAGCATACCGTCGAAGTTTTTAGTCATCTCGTAAGCTTCTTTCAAACACGCGTCACTGCACGATAGAATAAAGCGCGGTGCAGGAGCGTATTTAACGCGTCCGTTGTACGAGTTATGCCATTTTTCTGCAAGGTCGCGACTGGAATTAACAGCAGATTTTGTATTTTCTTTTAGATTCTTGTAGGCACCGTTTATGTCCATCATTGCTTTCCCTGTGAAAGCGCGGAAACCGGTTTCGCCGATTGCACGAATTATTTCTTCATGATGATTGACACTTCCCATATCTAAAATAGTTGTAGTTCCGGAACGGATTAGTTCCGCAATCCCAATCATTGCAGTGTAGTAAATCGACTTTTCGTTGTGTGCAGCTTCAAATGGAAATATCTTCTTTTGCAGCCAATCGAGAAGCTGTAAATCTTCTGCCATTCCCCTGAATAATGTTTGACAAAGATGAATATGGGTTTGAACGAAGCCGGGTATGGCTACAAGGTTGGATGCGTCTATAATTTTAGCTTTGGATTGTTTAAGCTTTGATAGTTCTTTACCTGTTGCAATCTTTATAATACGATTACCATCTATTATTATAGCAGCATTTTTTATCAGTTCCGGTTTAGATGCTGTTAGGATTTTATCTACTA
>JAHJRJ010000138.1 GCA_018830765.1 Bacteroidota bacterium
CTCGGCAATCTAAATATCGAACATCCAATCACACTCGCGCCTATGGAAAGCGTAACCGATACCTCTTTTAGAATTATCTGCAAACGTCTCGGAGCTGACATCGTTTATACTGAATTTGTTAATGCAGAAGGATTGGTGCGTCTTTCCGAAAAGACAAAGCACAAAATGTTTTTTTGTGAAGAGGAGAGACCCATCGGTATACAAATCTACGGCGGACTCGAAACGTCAATGGAGGGTGCAGCTAAGATGGCTGAAGAAATGCAGCCCGACTTCATCGACATCAATGCAGGTTGCTGGGTGAGGAATGTTGTCGGTCAGGGTGCTGGCGCCGGATTACTCAAAGATTTACCGAAGATGGAAAAAGTCGTCTCCGCTGTGGTCAAGTCGGTTAAGTTGCCAGTAACTGTTAAAACACGTTTGGGATGGGATGAAAGCAATATAAGGATCGTAGATGTAGCAAAGATTGTCGAGCAAGTGGGGGCTGCCGCTCTAACTGTGCATTGTCGCACTCGCTCACAAGCCCACAAAGGCAAAGTGGATTATAGTTGGATACTCAAGATAAAAGAAGCGGTAAAGATTCCGATAATTGTGAATGGTGGTATTACAACGCCCGAGATCGCTAAATATGTTTTCGACTCAACCGGCTGTGATGGAATAATGATAGGACAGGGGGCGATTCAAAATCCGTGGATATTCCACGATGTCAAACACCATCTAAATACAAATGAACTTTTGCCACCTGTTCCGATTAATAAACGAGTAGAGATGTTGGTCGAGCATCTCAAATTAGCGATACAATTTAAAGGAGAACGGAAAGGCGTAATAGAATTTCGTAAGTATTATTCGGGTTATCTTAGAAACGCCGTTGATGTTGCTAAACTTCGGGCTGAGTTGATGAAGTACGATAAAATAGAACCGATTATCGAGGAATTGGGGAAATATTTGGAAAGATTTTCAAAGGATCTAAACAGAAATTAGAAGATTTGGTGGATTGTAGGAGAGATATATGGAAAAATTTCAGAAAATGTCATCAAATGCTTGAATCTGATTAATCAAATTTGCTTGGATGGAAGTCGACTCGGAGAATTTTTATGGATAACAAACAAGTCGCTGAAATATTGGAACAAATCGGAACGCTGCTTGACCTGAAGGGCGAGAACCCGTTCAAATGCCGGGCGTATCATAACGCCTCCCGGATTGTTGCAGCGTTGACGACTGATGTGAAACAATTAGCAGAGACAGGCGAACTTAGAGAAGTGAAAGGTATTGGTGAAGGTTTAGCAGAAAAAATCGACGAGCTGATTAAAACAGGTAAGCTTGGATATTATGAAGAATTAAAGAAATCGCTGCCGCCAGGATTGGTTGAGATGTTACGTGTTCCGGGTTTAGGACCAAAGAGAATTAAAATATTATATGAGAAACTTAATATTACTACGATCGAGAAACTAAAGGAAGCTGCAGAGAAGAAACAGCTCGAGGAACTCGAAGGTTTCGGCGAAAAGATAGAAGAGAATATCCTTAGAGGTATAGAACTGGTAAAGAAACATGCCGATAAATTTCTTTATCCTGTAGCAAAAGAAGCGGCAGATAGAATTGTAAGCGAGTTGAAAAATTTGAAGGCAATAAACAGGATTGAAGTTGCGGGAAGTCTGCGGCGACGGAAGGAAATTATTGGAGACATCGATATCCTAACGAGTGCTAAATCATCCGACACAGATAAGATAATGAAAGCTTTCACATCTCATCCGGATGTAGCTAAAGTAACTGCGACAGGTGAGACAAAATCTAGTGTCGTGCTTAAATCGGGAATTAACTGCGATTTACGTGTCGTTAGTGATGATGAGTTCCCGTTTGCGCTTTCTTACTTTACAGGAAGCAAAGAACACAACGTCGAGATGAGGTCTATATCGAAAAAGTTTGGGTTGAGCTTAAACGAATACGGTTTTTCCGAGTTAGGCGAGGAGGAGAAACGAGGAAAAGCGAAGCGGAAGATTAAGTGTTCGGATGAGGCAGATATTTTTAAAACACTCGGACTTTTGTATGTTCCACCCGAACTTCGAGAGAATATGGGGGAGATAGAAGCTGCGTCTCAAAATAAAATGCCGGACTTGATTGAAGAGAAAGATATCCGCGGTACGTTTCACTGTCACACAAATTACAGTGATGGAGTAAATACGCTCGAAGAAATGGCGAAAACCGCGCAAATTTCAGGTTGGGAATATTTAGGAATAGCCGAACACAGTAAATCGGCGGCTTATGCAGGTGGATTGAGTGTCGATAAATTAAAGAAACAAATTAAAGAAATTGATTTACTTAATTTGAAATTCAAAAATTTTCGTATATTTAAAGGGATTGAAGTCGATATACTTACCGACGGCAGCTTGGACTACGACAGTAAAACGCTGAGGTCGTTCGATTTTGTTATCGTTGCAATACACAGCAAGTTTGGAATGAGCGAAAAAGATATGACTCGTCGGATAATTAGAGGTATGAAGAACAAGGCAGTAACAATGCTTGCACATCCCACAGGAAGGCTGCTATTGGAAAGAGAAGCATACCCGGTGAATATGCCGGAGGTAATAAAAGCGGCGGCTGATTTCGGTGTTACGATTGAAATAAACGCGCATCCTCTACGACTCGACCTCGATTGGCGGTTGTGTAAGTTCGCAAAAGGAAAAGGTGTAAAAATAGCGATTAACCCTGACGCTCACAATACAAAAGAATTAATATATGTTGATTATGGTGTTGGAATTGCACGAAAAGGTTGGCTGGAAGCGAAGGATGTGATTAACACGATGGGTTTGAATGAGATGGAGAAGTGGTTAGCAAAAAGGTAGCATTTCGAGTAGGATCAAGAGAATATTGAACCCGCCTGACCGTCGGGCAGGTATCGAACACTCGACGAGTCGAGTCGTCGACCGAATAATGAATGATGAAAATTAGATATCAGAAAAGTATCATAAATAATTTAAACTCATCCCCTAACTAAGTTTAAGCGGTTCTGAGGTTGTCCAATAAGTTCTTTAAGAGGAATGTAGAGCGAAATTCATTTCGCTTTTTAATGAAATTTAAGCGAACTAAAGTTCGCACTACATCGAATATTCTACTTTTTGGTCAACCCCGATCATTGCGGAAACCTTGCTAGGGGGTTGAGTTCATTTTTACACTAAGAGTTCGGAGGTAGTAGATGAAATTATTGCTCTGTACTCTGTAAGCAAAATCGTAAATTTAAAATCAGAAATCTCGACGAGTCGAGTCGTCGACTAAAATCATAATCGAGGTTATTATGCAAAATCTATTCTGGGGAATATTACTGATTCTATTGGGGCTGTTGTTTCTGTTGGACAATATGGGCGTAGCTGACTTCGGTGAAGTCATAAAAACATATTGGCCCGTGATTATCATCCTATGGGGAATTCACGTCCTGTTAAGAAAGAAAGGAACATCAGTTATCACCATTACAAAACACGAAACCGCAACGAATACAGATTTGATACACAGGTCAAATGTTTTCGGTGATCTTTCAATAAAAGTTACATCACAAAATTTTAAAGGCGGTTCGATTTCATCTGTGTTCGGAGATTGTCATATCGACCTCTTGAACGCACAAATCGCCGACGGTGAACATCCGTTAAAATTAAATTCAGTTTTTGGAGATACAATAGTTAAATTACCAAAAGATTGCACGGTAATGATTAA
>JAHJRJ010000139.1 GCA_018830765.1 Bacteroidota bacterium
AATCGATTTTTGTTTTTTAGGCGATCTCGGTCGCCCGAATATGGCCATTCTCAAAGACCCGGAAAAAATCCCAACTCCAGATGTCATAATTTCCGAAAGCACCTACGGCGGGCGCTTCCACAAACCGGCTCAAGAATCTGAAGAGGAGCTTGAAAAGGTAATTATCCGAACCCGTGAGAGACGCGGCAAAATAATTGTCCCTGCTTTCAGTGTCGGTCGGACACAGGAATTAGTTCTTGCACTTCACAATCTTTTCAAAAGAAATGTAATTACAAAAATGCCGATTTATGTAGACAGCCCTCTTTCAGTAAATGTAACGGAAGTTTTCAGAAAACATGAAGAATGTTTCGATAAAGAAACGCTTGAATATGTTATGAATGATGAAGACCCTTTCGCTTTCAGACTTTTGAATTATGTGAAGTCAGTTGAAGAATCCATAAAACTGAACGACTGTGAAGAACCATGCATCATAATTTCTGCATCGGGGATGGCTGAAACCGGACGAATTCTTCACCACTTGCGAAACAGCATTGAAGATTCCCGCAACACAGTACTTATCGTTGGTTACAATGCACCTCACACACTCGGCAGGCGGCTCGTTGAAAGAGAGAAGAAAGTTAAAATCTTCGGTGAGGAACACAAATTAAGAGCAGAAGTAGTTGTAATGAACTCTTTCAGTGCACATGCAGACCGGACGGAAATTTTAGACTTTTTTGATTCTTTTGATCGGAAGAAACTCGAGCGAACATACCTGGTGCACGGCGACTACGATCAGCAGTTAAAATTACAAGCCGGACTTGAATCTGCAGGTTTTACCAATATTAAAATTCCAGATCGCGGTGATGTTTTCGAACTATAATTCAATACATCTTTGGCTTACAATTGCCTTATGCTTTATCTATATTTTTCCGCTAAACGCGTCTGCACAATACTATTCAAGAATCGATTCCACAACTAAATTAAATTCAACTCAAGCCCGTACCAATTACAGCAAGCACTTGAACATCCATACATTTTCGAATTCATTATCAGCTTATTATTACATCGATCGATTATCCTTGAACGCAGGTAATACATTCAATTCTACTTTCATAGATGCTGCTTCAAAAAATATTAGAGACAATAATATTTTTTTCATGGATAGCAGATATTCACTATTCGATAAGTTGAAAATCGGAGGACTCTTTCGATCAAGGATTGTAACAGATAACCGAAAGATTGGATTAAGCGATGTTTCTGAAAATTCGCTCGTATTAGTCACAGAATACGCCCCGGTCTATAACATCTCTTTAAGGCCAATTCTTGGATATAAATTAGACAAGCAACTTGAACAAAATGACAAAGGATTGCTATACGGATTTGAGAGCCATCTTGATAATGTGAATCTTGCAAATTACCTGCTCTACTCAAATGTAAAATATTTAAATGAAGACCTTAATCGAAGAAATAATATCACCCTCAATTCAAATTTATCGATAAAGAAATATTTTACTCCGGATGTACTGAACTCTTTTAATTTTGAATTCAACAAGATAACGCGTGATTTCTATACAAAACTCGATAGCGTGCAAGCCAAACGTTTCGGTTCAGATTTGAATGTTGAGACAAGAGATGATGATATTCTGACGCTCAGTGAGAATCTAATCTATAATAACATTTTTAATATTCTTGATTTTGAATTCAATGGCGGCTTGTATTTCAGAAATGTTGAACGAAACACACTATATAAGCTTACCGATCCACCTTCAAAAAACATCTTTGACACGAAGATCGATGAGTTTCGGCTTTATCTCGGTTCGAGTTTTAGATTGAGATTGACTGATTTTTCTTCCCAATTCAGAATAAATTATACCGAACGGGATGAAAAACATATTGTTAAGAACATGTCTGATGTCCCGGAGAAATTCTATTTAGACCGCGTTGAAGATGAACTAAAAATGAATAACTCGTCACTACGTTTTCAATTAGGCTCAGAATCGGCATATAATTTAATCAGCAGCGACACACTTTACTTAAATTTATTTTTATCGAAATTAGTTTACAACACACCCAGCATTGCTAACTTCAGCAATAGATCGAATATTTTTAGGGACGATCGGGATGAACTGCTTTACATAGCACGATTAACTTATAAGAAATTCTTTTCGAAGTTTTTTACCGCAAGTCTGTTTGTAGAAGCTTATATGAATCATCTTGTCTATATCTACGCAGAACGAAGTTCAAATAACAATTGGAATAGAGTGCTCAGACTCGCAAGCAATTCGAGATATAACGACAAGATTTTATTCTCTTCAAATTCTTTTGAAGTTCTTGCGAATTATACCATTTATGATTTTGAAGACATATTAAATACAGTACGGAGTTTCTCTTTTCGCCAGTTTTCGTTCACAGAT
>JAHJRJ010000140.1 GCA_018830765.1 Bacteroidota bacterium
ACTATCTTTTTTAATCTTTACATCTTTAAATCTTAAATTTAATTTTTCAGTTGCTTAATAATTTAAGAAAACAAATCACTTAGAAAGAGAAAATGATTACATCGAAAATATTACCTCAGAATGTTCACTCAACTTTAAAAAAACATTTATTTGTTGATGGTTTTGATTTAGTTCTTGATCTTGAGAAGAGCCACGGCTCATTCATTCACGATTCAGTAACAGGGAAGGAGTTTCTTGATTTTTTCACATTCGTTGCTTCAATTCCTATCGGAATGAATCATCCGAAAATGAAGATACCCGAGTTTTTAAAAAAACTTACACGGGTTGCAATTAACAAACCATCTCTTTCCGATATCTACCCAGCAGAGCAAGCTGAATTTGTAGAGACGTTTGCCCGTATTGCCATGCCCGATTATCTACCTCATGCATTCTTCATTGAAGGGGGTGCGCTTGGAATTGAGAATGCTCTTAAAGCAGCTTTCGATTGGAAAATCCGGAAAAATTTCCTGAAAGGATACAAAGAGGAAAAAGGTACTCAGGTAATTCATTTCAAAGAATCATTCCACGGCAGAACCGGTTATACTATGTCGTTAACTAACACAGAGCCGGTTAAGATTGACTTGTATCCAAAATTCAAATGGCCCAGAATTATAAATCCGAAGGTTAAATTTCCTCTAAATGAAGAAAACCTGAAAGCTGTTATTCAAACCGAGCAATTGGCTCTCAATCAAATAAAGGATGCAATAAAGCAAAACCCGGATGATATCGCTGCGATGATAATTGAGCCGATACAGGGTGAAGGCGGTGACAATCATTTTCGTAAGGAATTTTTCGTAGAACTACGCCGCATCGCTGATGAAAATGATATCCTGCTTATCTTCGACGAAATTCAGGTTGGTGTTGGAATTACCGGCAAGATGTGGGCGCATCAGCATTTTGTTCAACCGGATATGATTGGTTTCGGGAAGAAGACACAGGTATGCGGTTTCTTGTGCGGTAAACACATTGATGAGATACACGACAATGTGTTTAATGTTTCGAGTCGGCTAAACTCAACTTGGGGTGGAAATATTGTAGATATGGTTCGTGCTCAGCGATATTTAGAAATTATCGAAGAAGAAAACTTAATCGAGAATGCACGCGTTATGGGCGAATATTTAGTGAAGCAGATAGAAACTTTGCAAAACGAATTTCCATCCGTCGTAAGCAACGCACGCGGGCTCGGGTTGTTCTGTTCTTTCGATTTAAACACACCCGACGAACGAAACAAGCTGAAAAATTCTTGTTACGACAAAGGATTGATTATACTCGGTTGTGGTGAAAAAGCGATACGCTTCAGGCCGCCGCTTAATGTTTCGAAGGTCGAGATCGATTTGGGTATGTCGATTATCCGGCAAGCGGTGAAAGAATTAAAGATTTAAAGATTGGAAAGATTGAAAGATTGAAAGATTATATCCAATCTGGAATCTGGAATCTATAATCAACTGATGTCGGGTTTCTTTGAGTTGCGGCTCATCGAAGCCCGATTTTATTTTCGTGTCGAGCAGTGAGCAATGAGTGGTGAGCGCTGAGTTACAAGCATCGGATATCTAATCTACCAAACTTCTAATCTTCTTATATTCTCAACTTCTCCAATTTGCCGTTTCTTTGTCTCATGATTGATTTTTCTGCGGACGTTGACTTTGCTTTCGTTGTACACAGTGGAATATGGAGGTACACTTTTCGTTAACCACGTGTTTCCTCCTATGACGCTGTGATGTCCGATAGTCGTGTTTCCACCTAGAATTACTGCTTGGGCGTAAATGATTACGTTATCTTCGATAGTGGGATGTCTCATAATTTTCGATTGTTTCTTGTCAACGCTGAGCGCGCCGAGCGTAACACCTTGATACATTTTCACATTGCGCCCAATCACGGTGGTCTCGCCGATAACGATGCCGGTGCCGTGGTCGATGAAGAACGGCGAACCGATTTCAGCTCCCGGATGAATATCGATTCCTGTCATTTGGTGAGCATACTCGGTGATAATTCGTGGGAAAATCGGAACCTTTAGCTGATAAAACTCGTGTGCGATTCGGTAAATGGCAATTGCTAAAAATCCGGGGTATGCAAGAACCACCTCTTCCAAACTTTCCGCCGCAGGGTCGCCTGCTTCGATAGCTCTTGCGTCTTTCCAAAGCTTGGTGTGAATATCAGGCAACTGCGAGAAGAATCGCTTTGTGATCTTTTCGAATGATAGCTTAGAAGCGATCAGCAGCGGTTTGAGGATGCTCTTCAAATTTCGCTGGAGCAAGATAAGCTTGGCTTCAACCTCTTCGGGGGTGAAGTACACTTTTTCTGAGAAGTGTGGGAAAAGGAACTCGAGGAGTTCATCCACGAAACGCTGAGCTTCCGTTTTGATGGGGAAATGGAAAGTCCGTGTTTTCCGGTTCTTTATTAAGGTGCGCACTAACGCTTTAATTTTGCGATCTGTATGGGTTGATGACATAGATACTCTTATCTGTCCAACATCTTCATCAGGTCATTCGTTCCTTCCGAAAGGTTGAAAAAAAAATCGACATCGGGTTTCTTTGAGTTGCGGCTCATCGAAGCCCGATTTTATTTTCGTGTCGAGCAGTGAGTCCCGACTCTGTCGGGATAAACTTCGAGTGGTGAGAAGTAGTGAAGTAGTTGAGTATATGAGTATATGAGTAGTTGAGATGCAAAGCCCCGGATATGTTCGGAGCTTTATATTTATATGAATGTTGAGTGAAGAACTCCGTAGGAGTTCAATGTTTATAGAATAAGAATAAAATTTATTTTCCAACTCCGTAGGAGTTGCACGTATAATGGATAGGAAATTGGAGTAATTGGGTATTGTAACAATGAATCATTTGTTCATTGATCCATTGATTCCCCGAAGGGGCCTGCCGAAGGCATCACTTCGTGACTTCGGACAATGTGTCAATGAACAATGAGTCAATATTTTTGTTTCTCACCAAAAATCTCTCTAAATTAAATCAGAATGAAAAAGATAATTAAAATAAAAAAAGGCGAAGACCGACGCATATTGTCGGGTCATCTTTGGGTTTTCAGCAACGAAATAGCCGAAATTCAAGGTGAACCTCAACCGGGCGATGTGGTCGAACTGCGAAAGCATTCCGGCGAATTCATCGGAAAGGGCTTCTATAATCCCAACTCATTGATTATTTTTAGGTTGCTAACTACCGAAGATGAAGAAATAGATTTTCAATTCTTTATGAATCGTATTGAGAGCGCTTATCGTCTTCGAAAGACGTTGTTTCCAAATTCCAACACATTTCGACTTATTCATGGTGAAGGAGATTTTCTTCCGGGATTAATAATCGAT
>JAHJRJ010000141.1 GCA_018830765.1 Bacteroidota bacterium
GGACCTTTCTCACCGGAGAGAACTGGCGGGCTTCCGCTCCAACCATTTATTACTTTAGCATTCTCGGGAAAATATACTGAGCAAGAACTACGAAAGTTTGTGATGGGTAAAGGGGGTATATCTGCTTACCTCGGAACCAACCGTGTCGAAGAGGTCGAAAAACAAATTACCGGAGGCGACACTAAAGCACGCGAGGTATTTGAAGCTATGGCTTATCAAATCGCAAAAGAAATCGGCGCGATGGCGACAGTATTGAAAGGCAAAGTCGATGCGATTGTGCTAACAGGCGGACTTGCAAAATCGAAATTGCTGACTGGTTGGATAGTAGAGAGAGTAGGATTTATCGCGAAAGTTGTAATCTTTCCCGAAGATGATGAAATGAAAGCGTTAGCAAAAGGTGCATTAAGAGTGTTAACTAATAAAGAAGTTGTAAAAATCTACTGACGAAAAAATAACAAATTCCAAATGACAAATGGCAATTGACTAATGACTACTCGTATGATCAAAAATTTCGAAGAATTTTTCAATTACGCCCTAACTATTAAAGGAAAGAATGTTGTAGTTGTTCAACCAAACAACGAAGAGACACTCTCGGCAGTAGTGGATGCGAAAAATTTAGGTCTTGCCGATTTTCATCTGGTCGGAGATGAATCTCTAATAAATCAAACATTAAAAAAGTTAAACGGAAATCCGGCTGATTATTTTATTTATAACATTGCTTCAACGGAAGAAGCGATAATTAAATCTTTCGAATTAATTCATAATAAAACTTGTCACGTTCTAATGAAGGGTTCGGTTGATACTTCAACTTTAATGAAAGCTGTATTTGATCCTAAAAATAATTTGAGAACGGGAAATCTTTTCAGCGACGTGTTTATTTTCGAATATCCGCAGAGGCAAGAGAATAAATTCGTGATGATAACCGATGGTGGGTTAAATTTACAGCCGAATCTTGAAGAAAAAATTGGATTGATAAAAAATGCTGTCAGAGTGGCAAACGCCTTAGGTAACAACAATCCGAAAGTTGCTATACTTTCAGCTTCAGAAAAAGTTAATCCAAAGCTGCAATCGTCTATAGATGCAGCAGAATTAAAAAGATTGAATCAGGAAGGAAAAATTACCGGGTGTGTCGTTGACGGTCCAATGGCGCTTGATTTAGCGATTAGTCCACAGTCAGCCATCGAAAAAAACTACAAGTCGGAAGTTGCGGGCAATGCCGATATCATAGTGGCTCCCTCCATCGAATCGGCTAACAGTCTTGCAAAAAGCACACAATATTTTGCAAATTTGCCGCACGCACAAGTTATAGTCGGTGGAATAGTACCAATTCTTATTCCATCGCGCGCCGATAAGCGTGAAGAAAAATTACGAACTATTGCCTTAGGTGTTTTAATGAGCAATTGATGTTACGCAAAATCGAGATCCAGAGGAATTCGCCTGCGGCGAATTTATAGAAATCTTGCATTTGACGTATAAAATTCTTAATAATAAGACGTATTAATTTAGAAAAGTAAAAAATATGAAATATTATATTTATCTATCGCTTTTCATTATTAGTGCTTTAATTGTATATTCACAACCAAAGATTGAAGTTCTTGAGGGGACAAACTTAGATTTTGGGGAAATGTTAAGCGGCGCTAAAATAGATAAAAAATTAACAATTAAAAACAGAGGTAAGGATACGTTGAATATTCAGTCGGTGCAAGCGTCTTGCGGGTGTACTGCAGCATTATTAAGCGCCAACGTAATCCCGCCTGGAAATACAGGGTCTCTTAGTATCGGATTCGACTCCAAAGGGTTCGATGGTAAAGTCCATAAAACCGTTACGATATATTCTAACGATACATCGAAATCACAATTACTTATAACATTTACGGCAAATATCACATCAGTTTTAAAGTTCGATCCGCAGCTAATCTATTTTCAGAACCTGACATTAGATACAACCGTAACAATGAAACTAAAAGTTCGAAATAATACTAACGAATCTGTAGAGATTGTATACTTCGACCACAAAATACAAGGTTTGCAGATAGATATCATGCAGCGCAAATTAATGCCCAACGAAATTACCGAATTGTTTCTTAAATATATCCCAACGAGTCAAGGGATAAGTCAAGGTGAGATAATAGTAAATACAAAAAATAAAAAACAACCTAAGATTCCTCTACGCTTCTTTGCTTACGTTAAGTGATTAGTAAGGTGGAAAAAAGAAAGTATTTGAATATGGTCAATGAAACTGAAATCAACGAACTGTTAGAAACTTATCTATCTTCTTATGAAAAGATAAAGCCGGTTTTCGATAATCTCTCTGAAGAGAAATTAGAATTCGTACCTGCGCCCGGTAAATGGTCAATCAAGCAAATCGCAAATCATTTATGCGATAGCGAGATAATGGCTGTTACAAGGATGCAACGTATTATCGCGGAGGAAACCCCACAACTATTAGCATACGACCAAAATAATTGGGCTAATAAATTGTTCTATGAAAAATTAGATCCGAAGATTTCGATATTGATATTCGGGTTGATTCGGCAGAGAACTTATCTACTGCTTAAACTTTTACCGGCGTCGGCTTGGGAAAGAAAGGGCAAACACTCCGAGAGGGGCGATGTATCGCTTTTGGATATGTTAAAAACTTATGTCAAGCACGGCGAGAACCATCTGCAACAGATTCACAATATTTTAGCTGTCGTTACTAAATAATCGTAATAAACAAACACAATATATTTATTGAAGGAGGTTATTCAATTGAAAAAATACTTATCAATAACGATGTTAATGTTCTTAACATTAATATTGTTCTCTTGCGGAAGGAGAATGGAGCCCGTCAAGGTTGGAACTTTGAAGGAATACAAGGATGCGATGTACGGTTTCACTATCGAGTATCCGGTTGAGTGGCGGCAGTTAGGCCAGTCGGGTAAAGCGCGTTTCTATCAATCACAAGGAGTCGCAGATAAATTTTTAGATCCGGGTCGCCCAGGTGAATTAGGCACCGAAGTCATAGTGCTCGTGTCCGACTTGAACGGAAAAACATTCGAGGATATGGTTGAAGAAACCCGTGCAAACATCAAGATGGTTGGAAGGATTGACGCTGAAAATCCTGTTACTGTCGGAAATAAAGAAGCTCTTAGAATAAATTATACTGTTCCAATCACTACAAAGATGAATATGGGGGGATATAAAATTGTTTTTCAATTTGATACTTTGTATTACGAAATTGGTTTTGCCGGTTTTGGAGAGATGTTCGAAGCTCATGCTGCGGTGTTCGACACGATGCTGAAATCATTCACGCTTCCTGTACCCGTTATCAAAATTCCCGGTGTTTGGTCGGCTTCCACAAATCTGGAAAAATATGATACGCCCTTCTTTACTGTTAATTATCCCGATAATTTGGAATTTACTTCACCACCAAAAGGTAAAAATGAATTATCGATGGGTATGAGAGCTGACAGGTTGGATTGCAGTATTCAATTCGATGTATTCGGTGCCCAGGGTTTACCGGTTGAGAAGGTTTTTGACCAAAACAAAGGCAGGTATAAATCCAAAACAACCGGAGAAATTATAATCGATGGACAAAAAGCGATGTTTTTAAATTACTCGCCGGTAAAGGATATTGAAAGTCGGGCATACTTTCTCGTAAAGAACGATAAGGTTATAAGAATAACTCTGAATTATTTTGCGCCGCAAAAAGCGTCATACTTGACGCCGTTCGAACAAATTATTACGACGATGAAATTAAAATAAGATAAAAATTAAGGATGCGATACCGGGAAATGCGATCTGTGAGTAAAATATTTTTCGTAGATAATAAGTAACTAAGAGAGCGATGATGGATATTAAAGGAAGAACTGTTTGTGTGATTGGCGGATGGGGATTAGTAGGGTCTGCGGTTTGCAGAAAACTGATGGAACGAACCCCCAAAAGAATTATTGTTACTTCACTTAAAAGGGAAGAAGCAGAGGAGGCAGTGTCAGATTTACAAAAAGAATATCCACACGTCGGAAAAGATTTCTTTATTCCATGGTGGGGAAATATTTTTGTGCGACAGGAATTTAAAGATACTCCGCGTGAAGAAATTTTAGCCGATGAAAAGAAGCGCGAGGTTTTCATGCATGATATATTAGGTGAATTAAACGACGCTGCCTTGAAGAAAACCGCCGTTTATCAATTGCTGTGGAAATACAAACCCGAAATCGTTGTCGATTGTGTAAATTCGGCTACCGTGATTGCCTACCAAGATATTTTCCAAAGTTCACGCGATGTGCTGAAGCAGGTCAGAGCGATGAAAGCGAAAAAAGATAATAATCTTATTGAAACAACAGAACGATTGTTATGCACATTATATGTCCCTCAAATAGTGCGTCACGTCCAGATTATGTACAGGTCGATGATTGCGGCTAAAACAAAAATCTACGTCAAAATCGGCACAAGTGGAACAGGTGGTATGGGCTTTAACATCCCATACACACACAGCGAAGAGAAGCCGTCGAGAGTTTTGCTTTCGAAATCGTCGGTTGCGGGTGCGCACACGATGCTGCTGTTTTTAATGGGGAGGACACCGGATGGACCAATCACTAAGGAAATCAAACCTACGGCGGCAATTGCATGGAAGAAAATTGCCTACGGCGAAATTAAAAAACGAGGCAAGCCCGTTGAACTTTTTGATTGTCCGCCGGAGAAAGGTTTTAAAATCACTAATATGCTTCCCGTCAAAATGGCTGAATGCGGAAAGCCTCTCGGTAAAAAATTAAAATCGGTTTATATTGATACTGGTGAAAATGGTATTTTTTCGAGAGGGGAATTCGAAGCGATTTCGATGCCGGGACAAATGGAATATGTGACACCGGAAGAGATAGCTGAGTCCGTAGTGTATGAAATCTTGGGCGGAAATACGGGACACGATATCATCAATGCGCTCGACCACGCTACACTTGAACCTACCTTTAGAGCGGGCGTACTTTTAGAAAGCGCTCTCAAAAAAATGAAGCAATTAGAAAAAAAGCACGGAACGGAAAGCGTTGCATTCGAAATGTTGGGTCCTCCGCGATTATCTAAATTACTGTATGAATCATACTTGCTGAAGCGGGGTTTCAAGGATATGCTTACTGTATCTAAAACAGCCGCCAAATCTTTATCCAAGAAATTAACAGACATAATTACAAAGGATACAGAATTGCGCGCTCGAATTATTTCTATCGGAATCCCGATTCTGATGCCCGACGGAAAAACTTTGTTAAGAGGAAAAGAAATTAAGATTCCTCCGTATCGCGGTGAGAATGAATTTTTGGTTAATCCTAAAAGTATTAACCTTTGGGCACACGACGGCTGGGTTGATTTGCGCGTAAAAAATATGGAAGTATGGAAAAAACGCCTTAATTGTATTTTCGACGAGGTTAATTCGATTCCCGAAGCGGAAACAAGTTCACGATTCATGCGCAATAAAGAATATTGGAAAAACTTCAAAGATATAGAACCGGGCAAGATTGTCGGTTGGATATTTACAGTCGAGGAGCTTGGCGAGAGGATGAAAGCATAAAAAAGTTATCTATGTAAAAAGGCGGCAGATTGCAGCGGGATATCAGTGAATCCGTTGGGAACTGTCGCCTTTATTTTTTCATTTATTTGTTTATTCAACTTAGAAAACCAACGTCTTTCCTACGCTCAATCCTATCGTCGGCACACCTTGGTTGCCGAGGGGAGAGATATCAACACCGCCTCCTCCTTTTGTAATTTTGTCGGCATCAATCGACTTGAGTAAAAATTTCCAGCTTGCTATTTTCTCGAAAGTGACTTAGTCGGCTGTAACTCCAAAACCTCGAGGAGCGAAACCGCCCGCATCTGATTCGATTGCGGCTACATGTTTTTCTTCCGGTTAAACAAATTAGTACGCCTTTCGAAAATAAATTTGAACAGTCAAGAAAAATATTTATATTAAACTCAACAAATTGAAGGCAAAGTATGAAAGCAATATCCGCACTGATATTTATAGTTTTATTTTTTTCTTGTTCGAATTCTTTTGCACAAGAAATCGATTGCAAAGTAAAAATGAACACCGAGCAGCTTACAGCCGAAGCTCGTGAGAACATTGCAGATTTCGACCGCAAGATAGAGGAGTACATAAATTCATTCCGGTGGACGAAGGATGATTTCGGGAGTGAAAAGATAAAATGTTCTATCGATATATTTTTTCAAGGTTCACCCGCTACGAACCGTTATGTTGCTCAAGTGTTTATCGGAAGCCAGCGTCCTATTTACAAATCGGATAAAAATACAGGTGTCATCCGTATTCTTGACGATAAATGGGAATTTACTTTTTACCGCAACCAATCACTCTACCATAATAACTTACAGTATGATCCCGTTACAAGTTTCATAGATTTTTATATATACACGATTATAGGGTTCGATTACGATTCGTACAAGTCGTTGGACGGAACTCCTTTCTTTCAACAAGCTCTCGACATAGCAGGTAAGGCACAGTCGGGAGGAGGCGGCTCGTCAGGTTGGGAGTTAAAGGCTTCGGGAGCTTACAACAGAGCTAAGTTTATCGAAGAGGTGATGAATCCGAGGTATAAATTATTCCGGGAAGCTTTTTATGTTTATCATTACAAAGGGCTTGACTTGTTTTATAAAAACAAAACCAAAGGGCAAGAAAACATTTTAAAAGCGATGGAAAGTCTCGGTAGTTTTCAGAAGAAAATTAATGAGCGGAGTATTGTAATCAAGACTTTTTTAGATACAAAATATCTTGAGTTGTGCGAAATATTTTTAGATTTCAAAGACCCGCTTATCTACCAGAAGTTGATCGCGATAGACCCTTCTCATCAAAAGAATTATGAAGAATACCAGTTGAAGAAGAGGTAGGCGAGTGGAAAATGCAAAATGAAAAATTAAAATAGGAATTGATATGAGATGTGCGATGTGAGATGTGAGCTTCATGACGTTACTCCGTGTATAAGAATGAATAATGA
>JAHJRJ010000142.1 GCA_018830765.1 Bacteroidota bacterium
AATTTCGGATATTTACTTGTGATGTTCTCTGAACACCAATCTATTCCCTTTTTAACTATATCAAATCCGTGATATTCACCTTCATCAGATAAATATTTTACTAAAGGAACCGCCATTCTACCAATTCCACATCCAACATCAAGTACTTTACTGTTAGGTTTTAGCTTACCTAATTCTCTGAAATATTCTAAAAATTCATTGCCGATTTTTTCATAATCTCCATCTCCAATAAAAATCATACTACGTGGTGGAACCAAGGGGTTTTGAGTGCCTTTAAGAATATCATAATAATCTAATATTTGAAATAAAATATTTCTTAATAGATTATAGACTGGTTTTAATAATACTTTAATCGTTGTTTGTATTTCAATCATAGATTTTTCCTTATATATTTAGAAAAAATAACAGCGTTACGCCTAACCCGCTGCCAATCCGTCGGCTGACGGACAGCAAACTAAGTTAG
Source organism: Bacteroidota bacterium (assembly GCA_018830765.1). Lineage (GTDB taxonomy): Bacteria > Bacteroidota > Ignavibacteria > UBA10030 > BY39 > JAHJRJ01. The sequence goes on from JAHJRJ010000142.1 coordinate 464, forward strand.
AACGACAACGCCCATCTTTACAACCAACGCTAATACCCCAAAAACACCGCACAGAATCGGCAATCGGGTTGAGGTATTGGTTGGAATTATTTCAACAGTAACATCTTCTTAACTTGTGTGAAGTTTGTCGGAGCTTCTTCATCTAAACCTTCAGCGACAATCCGATAGAAATAAACACCCGAAGGTAAGTTATGGGCTTCGAATGTCACTTCGTTCACACCTTCCGTAAACAGCTCCTTATTTGCTAAAGTAGCAACTTCTTGACCGAGAGTGTTATAAACCTTCAAGCTTACAAGTGCATCTTGACGTAATATGAAGCTGCAAGTTAAAATCACGATCAGCAAAATTCATAATGCAATACAATGTTTTTTTAATAATTCTCAAATATTTTATAAGGAAATAATAAAATCAACTAAAACAATGGCAGCCATCGCCTCGGCTACAGGGACTATTCTTGGGCATATACAAGGATCGTGTCTGCCTTTCAACTTAATATTTCGTTTATTTCCTGCAATATCTAACGTATTTTGATAAATAGAAATTGAAGACGTCGGTTTAACTGCAATCCGGAACACAATGTCTTCCCCGGTAGAAATACCACCCAACACACCACCGGTAAAATTTGTGCGAGTACGAATTTTACTTGTTTTTTTGTCGAAATAGAATTCATCATTATGTTCACTGCCAAGCATCCGAGCTGATTGAAAACCTGACCCTATCTCAAATCCTTTCACGGCAGGAATGGACATCATGGCTTTAGCTAACGCAGCATCGAGCTTATCGAATACCGGCTCTCCCAAACCAGCCGGACATCCGCGTATAACGATTTCAACAATGCCGCCAACAGAATCGCCCGCTTTCATAATTTCTAAAATTCTCTTTTCCATTTTTTTTGCAGCGATAGAATCTGGACAACGAACTGGATTTTTTTCAATTTGAGTGTAGTCGATCTTCTGTGCCCGTATTTCTGCAATCGCTTTCGTGTAACCGATTATTTCTATTTTTTGCTTGGATAAAATTTTCTTTGCAATCGCACCTGCGGCAACTCGCCCTATCGTCTCTCTCCCTGATGCGCGTCCACCACCGCGATAATCGTATATCCCGTACTTGGCAAGATAAGTAAAACTTGCATGGCCGGGTCTCAGAATATCTTTAAGGTCTTCATAATCTTCCGAACGTTGATCCTTGTTTCGAACAATAAGACATATCGGTGTACCCGTTGTTTTGCCTTCGAATATTCCGCTTAGTATTTCAACTTTGTCATCCTCGGTTCTCGCTGTTGTTATTTTACTCTGGCCGGGTTTTCGTTTGTCTAATTCTTTTTGGATTTCATCAACACTAATTTTGAGTTTTGGAGGAACGCCGTCTATTACAACACCGACGGCTACACCGTGACTCTCACCGAATGTTGTAACTCTAAATTTTTCGCCAAATGTGTTTGCCGGCATAGTTAAACCTTTTTGTTTGTTGTTTGTACTTTGTACTTGGTTCTTTGTAATTTGTCATTGGTCATTTGTCATTAGTCATTGAGCACTGAGCGGTGAGCAGTGAGTTACGAAAATCGGAAATCTGACATCGAACATCTCTTTTCAATACTTCATACTCCATACTACCTACTACCTTCTACCTTTTCCCATTCTTCCCAAAAATCCGGGAAC
>JAHJRJ010000143.1 GCA_018830765.1 Bacteroidota bacterium
ACCGAACCGAACGAGTATTCACTTAGAATAATTGATTTACTCTGTCCAATTGGTAAAGGACAGCGAGCTTTAATTGTCGCTCCGCCCAAAGCAGGGAAAACAATCCTGCTTAAACAAATAGCGAAATCAATCGTTACCAACCAACCCGATATTTCGTTGATATTGCTGCTGGTTGATGAAAGACCCGAAGAGGTAACAGATTTCCGGCGTTCAGTAAATGCCAAAGTGTTTGCAAGCTCAAGCGACAGCAGCAGAGAAAGCCACGTCCGAATTGCATCGCTTGTTTTAGATTATGCAAAATGTGAAGTCGAAACTGGTAAGAACGTAGTTCTGTTGATAGATTCGTTGACAAAGATGGGCAGAGCATTTAATGCTGTTCAACCGGGCAGTGGACGCACTATGTCTGGCGGCGTAGATATACGTGCATTGGAAATACCCAAGAAAATTTTCGGTGCGGCTCGAGCACTCGAAGATGGTGGATCGCTTACCATCATCGCAACGATCCTCGTTGATACAAATTCGAGAATGGACGAGTTGATTTTTCAGGAATTTAAAGGCACGGGAAATATGGAGCTTGTGCTGAACCGCGAATTGGCAAACCACCGTATCTTTCCGGCGATTAATATTCAAGAATCGGGAACACGACGGGAGGAACTGCTGTTCGGTCGGCATACGGATAAACATTACGAGTTAAGACGTCTGGTAAATAACCTTAAACCTAAGGAAGCGATGCTCACTATAATAAAACTGTTGGATATGTATCCTACAAACCGTAAATTGTTATCAAAAATTTCACAAACAAATTTAGATGATAATGAAAACTAAATTGTTAACTAACGGTGAGTTGTATATTTCTACTCCAAATATTTTTGATTTTTGGCGAACTGTTTACAGTCACGGCTGGTGTGCTCTAAAACCATTTGTCGTTGATAAAGAAAAATTAGTTCTCAAAAGGTTGTTTGCTACCCGAAGCGGCGAACCTGTTTATTGTTATTTGAATGACACAAACAAGGGAAGTATCAAAGTTGAATATCAAGCCGAATACAAATTACATCAATACGAAAAATTTGATTTAATAGATCAAATTGCAAAAGTTTTCCGGCTCGATGAGGATTTGACAGGATTCTATACTGAGGCAAAAAGATGTGCGATTCAATTGCAGTTGGGTTTTGACTGAAGTAATGGTTAATAATTTGACTTCAAAATTAGGCAAAAAATTTTCAGTAAAACAGAAGGATGGTAACCATTTGGATGTTTATTCTTTTCCGACCCCGCGCGCGATTGCTTCAGTCAATGAGAAATATTTAAGAAGGGAAATCCGAGCTGGATACCGTGCACCCTATTTGCTCGAGCTTGCCAATCGAATCGAGAGCGGCGGTTTGAATTTAGAGTCGTGGAAGCAGTAAGAATTGACAACAGATGAACTTTTTAGAAAAGTAAGCGAGATAAAAGTAGTGGGACCGTATGCCGCAGGAAATCTTTTAAAGCTCTTGGGGCATTACGATTATTTAGCTATCGATAGCTGGTGCAGGATGAAGTTTTTCGAGTTACATAAAGGCGGCAGGAAGGTTTCGGATAAAACGATAGAAAAATTTTATGAAAAATATGGAGAATGGCGAGGGCTGTTTTTCTGGTTGGATGTAACAAAGGATTGGTACAAGCACCAATATAAGCTCAGCTAAAAAATATTTTACTACTAAAAACACTCAAAGGTGCAATGCTCGATCTTTTTTCTCATGTAAAATAAAAAAGGCGACCGGCATTCAAACTTCTACCGATCGCCCTTCATTCAGGAGGGGTTTTCCTTAATCAACAATAACTAATCTCTATTTCTCTGCCTTTCTCTTGTGCTACCTTCTCGTCTTCCTTCGTCTTTCGGTTTTTCTTGCTGCCGAGGTTCATCTCTATATTCACGAGGTTTTACGTGTTCTTTTCTAATCTCAATTTCACGTTCACGCCTTTCGGGCTTATATTCCGGCTTTCTTTCCTGTTCACGACTCTTCCTTTCTTCACGGTATTCGGGTCGGCGTTTTTGACTATCTTTTCTTATTTCCGGTTTTTGCTCTTCAAGTCTATATCTCTCCGAATGTTTGCGTTGTTCTATTTTTTTCTCATCCTGTCTCTGTTCGTCGCGATATATCTCGCGTTCTATCTTATCCATATCGAGAGAAATTTTCTTATCGGGCCGACGTGCTTCTATCCTCTCAGGTCGCAAGCGTTCAACATCCGAATCCGTCGGACGGTAAACTTCGATTCTCGGACGGTCGCCTTCTCGAACGATACGTTCCGTTTGTCTGTCGCGAGTCTCAATTATTTCCGCGGTTCGTATTCGCTCGCCGCTTCTTCTTTCGACAAACTCTTTATCGATCCCACGATTAATAATTCTATTGTTGTCGTATTCATAATCCGTTCTGTATCGTGTGTTGCCAAAAAATCGCCTCGAACTTTCTACTGATACATAATAATCAACTACACGTGGACTGCAGAAATATCTATAACGAACAAACGACCAATAGTGTACGGGTGCATGCCATCGTGTGGTAAAATGAATTCCTACACTAATTCTAAATGTAGCGTAAGGTGGGAGCGGTGCCCAACCGATATAATCGTCGTTGTATCTCCATTCTACCCATGCGGGTGCCCATTCGTGGCCGGGTATCCAAATCCATCCGTAATAATCGTCGTAGTACCATCTGCCGTAGTGAAATGTTGCCCAACCGAAAGGTTCGTACGAAACCCAGTACCAGCCGGAACTCGTCCATGCCCATCTGCCATTTGTGTAAGGTCGCCAGCCGTGCCGCACGTATATAGGTCGCCAAGCGTAAAAATCCGGCTCCAGTTCTATCCACTCACCATATGGTGCGAGTGAACTGTAAAAAACCCCGAATGAACCTGTGACGCGGGCTTGAGCGTTTGTCGAAGCCGACATCAAAATTATTATTGCCGTTATAAAAAGTATTTTTTTCATTGTATCACCTTATCGTTTATGATTCTATTTCTAATTGCTCAATCACTGTGCCACAGAAAATCCTTGTAAAATTGGCTGAAATTCAATTAATATACTCCTCTAATTGTCCTATTTTCTCTTCAATATGTAATAACAACAAAACAATTCGAACAGTAAAGGTTGAACAGACGCCTTTGATAGAGGGGTATTTGAATGAAGAGTGGGGAATTAATTTTATAAGAGTGATTAGCAGGAAAAACGAAAGAGCCATTTGGTGCCGATCAAGAGAAGTGAGTTATGCCGTTCGATACTGCCAAACAAAGTTTTGAACCGCCTAAAGCTTACAACCCACGTAAATCCTGATTTCAGTCAAGTCGAAGCCGACCCCACCGTTTTAAACTTAACAACTTTCGAAACATTCTTTCCTGAAAGGCGACCCTTTTTTATAGAAGGCACGTAGATTTTACGATTTACAACATTCGGACAACAGTTCGATCCGGGTTTGTTCTCTACACGAAGAATCGGCAGGGCGATTTCGGATTTCTGATTATTATTTATTTATTTTTTATGTTCTCCAGTAAAGTTTTCGCTTCTCCTCTAAATTTGTCGTCGTCTTCATCTTTGGTCGGAAGCACTTCTATAGTCTTTAAGTGTTCGCGGGCTTTGGAATAATTTTCCATATCGACATAAGCTCGTGAGGCATCTAATCTGTACATAATAAAATCGGGTCGTAGAGAAATTGATTTCTCGTAATTTTTTATCGCGTCTTCTTGGTTTGCCCAACTCAGCCCTAAGGGCCAACGAACTATTTTACTTTTTTCACTCACCTTCGCATGCGTACGTCCAAAAACATAGTATGCGGTTGCGTTATTAGGGTCAAGCAGAATCGCTTTTTCTAAATCGGCTTTTGTTTGTTTAACAAGTCCAACATTATCCCAAATACCTTTGAAAAGTGCAATACGTCCGTTTGCTATCGCACGGCGGGTAAAACCCATAGACCCGTTCGGGTTTACTATTACCGCACTGTCGGCATACGCATACGCTTTTTTATAGATTTGTTCCTGCTGGATCTTCTCCGCGTCGGTTGAGGAAGGTAGGTGTTCTCCGATGTCTACATAAGACCGGCTTACTTTCCACAGTGCTTCGTAATTTTGGGGGTCTAATTTGAGAGTTTCTAAATATTTTTCCAAAGCTTTTTCGTTCTCAAATGTTTCTTCAGCGAAAGTGTCACCTTCCGTTAGAAGAGTTGTAACTTTTTGATTGAGTTCTTGGGAATAAATTTGGAAAGACAGGATAAATACAAACGCTAGAATACTAAAAAAAGAACGAGATAATAAATTAGAAATTGGATACTTCATTTTCATCCTCTAGTAATTGTTGATGTTTATGATTTTTACTAATCACTTATTTCAAGCTTTCTGATTTCGTCTCGTAATTTTGAAGCTGCTTCATAATCTTCCCTTTCGATTGCTTCTTTAAGTCGTAACCGAAGGTTTTCTAATCGCTTACCTTTATCGTTGGGTATCTTTTCTGAGGCGGAGAGCGGCTTGTTTTCAAATTCGGATTCGGGGATAAAAGCTGCTTCTTGCATAACTTTTTCAGCAACGTATATCGCTATTCCACCGCGCACTGCCAATGCAATTGCATCGCTCGGCCGCGAATCAATTTGTTGACCGTCGAGTGTTATTGTTGCGTAAAAAGTACCTTCTCTCAAATCACTTATCGTTACTTCTACTATTTCATAACCCAATGTATCTATAATATTTTTTAACAAGTCGTGAGTTAGCGGACGAGGTGGTTTTATCCCTTCCATCTCCAGAGCAATAGATTGTGCCTCGAATGCTCCAATAATAATCGGCAACTGGCGATCTCCGTCAACTTCTTTCAATAATAGAGCGTAAGCACCTCCACTCGAGGGGCTTGTTGTAAGACCAATAATATCAACTTGTACTTTTTCGAGTTCCATCTATTCGTTGTTCAAATTTTTACTTACTTAATAAATCTTTAATTTCTTGAGTCAATAACGGAAGCGTTTCTATCGCATCTGCCACTATTCCATAATCCGCAACTTGAAATATCGGCGCATCTTTATCTTTATTTATCGCGACGATACATTTTGATGACGACATACCAGCTAAATGCTGTATTGCGCCCGAGATACCGCATGCAATGTATAAATTAGGTGCAACGGTTTTACCCGTTTGACCGACCTGCTCGTCGTGCGGGCGCCAATTCGAATCAACAACTGCGCGTGAAGCGCCGACTCCCGCGCCAAGTACATCGGCTAAACCTTCTATCAGTTTGAAATTTTCAGGAGCTTTCATTCCTCTTCCACCAGAAACGATTATGCTCGCTTCGGTAACATCAGGTCTACTGACGGCAACTTTCGTCTCGACGGCTTTAGCAGCAAAATCCGCTTTGTCCAATTCAACTGAAACTTTTTCAACATTAGCACGACTACCGTTACTCGATCCGGCAGTAAATACATTCGGTCTAAGTGTAAAAATTTTGAAGTCGCTGAGGATTTTAACCTCGCTGATTACTTTTCCCGCGAATATCGGTCTGGCTGCAACAATTTCTCCATTCTCTACTTTTAAAGAGACACAATCTGCCGCAACTCCCGCATCGAGTTTTACCGATACTCTCGGTGCTAAATCTTTACCCAATTGCGAAGCTGGAAAAAATATAACAGACACATTTTCTTTCTTCGCAACCTCGGCAACTATCTTAGTGTACGCTGTGGTAGAATAATACATAAGCCGCGGGTCGTCTACAACGACGACTCTCGTAGCTCCGAAACCGCCAAGTTCGGCTGACATCTGCTCGATTCCGCTTCCTACTACTAAAGTTACAAGTTCGGCGTTAAGCTTCTCGGCAATTTCGCGAGCTGCTTTCGTTACCTCGAAAGCTGTCTTTTTAAATTTTCCTTCCCTCTGTTCTGCAAATGCTAATATTTTCATACTTTTTTTCCGATATAATTTGAAAACTCTATATGATTTTTGCCTCTTCGTGTAATAATCGAACCAACTCTTTCGCTGCTGTGGGTTCTGTACCAACTATCTTCCCCGTACCTTTTGAAGCAGGCAGCCGCAAGGATACAATCTCAACTTTCTTTGAATTGCTTATTACTGGCTTCTCTTCGATGAGTTTGGTTTTAGCAGCCATAATTCCTTTTAAGGACGGATATCGTGGTTCGCATAATCCTTTTTGCACACTCAAAACAACCGGAAGCCGGCTCTCTACTTTTTCGTGCCCTCCCTCTATTTCTCTTTCGCATACAACTTGATTGTTCTCAATCTCCAATTTAACAACAACAGATACTGAGGGAAGATTAAGCATTTCTGCAACCAACCCAGGTAGTTGTGAGTTATCAAAGTCAATCGATTGTTTGCCGAATAAAATAATGTCGGAATTAATTTCTTTTAAGTTGTCTGATAGAGCTTTTGCAACCGAAAATGAGTCACGGTCGGATTCATCCTTAAGTAATATCGCTTTATCAGCACCCATCGCAAGAGTTTTACGGAGTGTCTCTTTATTCGATTCGCCGCCTAATGAAATTGCGATAACCTCACCGCCGAACTTTTCCTTCAAGCGTAATCCTTGTTCAACAGCTATCTCATCATACGGATTAAGAATGTAGGTGATTCCAGATTTATCGATACCTTTACCGTCAGCGCCAATTTTAATTCTTGCCTCGGTATCGGGAACATGGTTTACGCATACTACTATCTTCATTTGAACTCCTTCGATAATTTCGATTACAATATAGAGAGAAATGGAAAAAAAGGCAAACCTTGCATCTTAGTATTCAGTTTCATAAATTAGATTATGATTACAAAACCCAAATTCATGACCCTGGAGAGATTTATTCGAGAACAGGAAGAGTCGTTTCCAAAAGCTACTGGAGAATTTACAGCCGTTTTATTCGGAATGACATTAGCAGCCAAGCTTGTTTGGCGCGAGGTGAGTAAAGCTGGACTTGTGAATATTCTCGGCACAACAGAACAAATAAATTTTACAGGCGATATTCTGAAAAAGTTAGACCTGTTTGCCGATGAAACTCTCTACAAAACAATGTATTACAGCGGGCACCTATGCGCAATGGCATCGGAAGAGAGCAAAGGCTTAATTCAGATACCCGACAAGTATATTGGCGGAAAGTACGTTCTTATCTATGACCCGCTGGACGGTTCTTCGAACATCGACGCTAATATTACCATCGGCACAATTTTTAGTATGTTTAAACGTGTCACAGATTCAGGGCACGGCACCCTGGAAGATTGCCTACAACCGGGATACAGGCAGGTCGCAGCCGGTTATATAATATACGGTACGAGCACAATGTTCGTCTACACGACCGGACAAGGCGTGCACGGATTTACGCTCGACCCCTCCGTCGGCGAATTTCTGCTATCACACGAGAACATCCGGATTCCTCAACGAGGTAAAACTTACAGCGTTAATGAGGGAAATTTTAATTTGTGGGACGACAGGATAAAGAAGTACATTCAATATCTTAAAGAAATTAACGGCAAACCAGACCATCCACACTCGCTTAGATATATCGGTACGATGGTGGGAGATATTCACCGAACATTACTTTATGGGGGGATATTTATGTATCCCGCGGACAAGAAAAATCCGAACGGTAAACTCAGGTTAATGTATGAATGCAACCCGATGGCTTTCGTTGTCGAACAAGCCGGCGGTAAGGCCAGCAATGGTTTTCAGCGAATTCTTGATATTAAACCCACTTCCTTGCACCAACAAATTCCTATCTTCATAGGAAGCCCGGTTAATGTTACACTTTGCGAAGAATTTTTATCCGGTAAACGTTAATTAAATGTTTAGCGTAAATTTAGAAAATATCTCATTTAGTTATCCCCGCCACAATTCGGCAGGAGAGAATATTTTTTTTTCGCTCAACGACATTTCGTTCTCGTTGAATAGCGGAACATTTCTCAGCATATTGGGACCTAACGGTTCTGGTAAATCAACATTGCTTCGGATTATTGCCAGAATTCTTTTCCCGGAAAAAGGGACTGTAAAAATTTTCGGTACCGATTATATAAAAATATCTAGAAAAGCATTATCACGCTTGATAGCATTCGTTCCTCAAGTCCACTCTCTGGTGTTTCCGTACACTGTTTTTGAAGTCGTACTCATGGGAAGGGCACCGCATATTCAAGGGCTGGGATTTGAGAGCAGTAACGATAGAATAATCGCCGAAGATGCTATGGAAAAAGTTGATGTCTTCCGGTTGCGATCAAAACCGATAAGCGAGTTATCGGGTGGAGAATTACAGCGAGTTTTCTTAGCTCGTGCATTGGCTCAGCAATGTCCGATTTTAGTTTTGGACGAGCCGAACACGCACCTCGACCTAAAGCATCAGATCGAGATACTTACACTGATTAAAAAGATAGTAAACGAAAAAGCGATTTCAGTAGTTTCTGTATTTCACGATTTAAATTTAGCCTCGATTTATAGCGACGAAATTCTGTTGCTCGAAGACGGTATGGTTCGTGCACACGGAACTCCAAGCGAAGTATTGAATGAAACAAATGTAAATATGGTGTTCGGAACCGAAGTAATAGTTGATCCGCATCCTGTAACCAATTCTCCGCGAATCACAATAATGCCGGGCACAAATTTTATACAAAAAACTGAAACTCAAAAACAAAATGGAGAAATTTATGAGCATATTTGATCAAATTAGAAAAAAAGACCACGAGCAAGTAGTTTTTTGCTCATCAAAAGATTCGAACTTGCGTGCGATTATCGGAATACACGACACGACACTCGGACCGGCATTAGGAGGCACACGAATGTGGATGTACGCAGCCGAGGAAGATGCATTAATAGATGTGCTGCGACTTTCGCGCGGGATGACTTATAAAGCAGCCGTAGCCGGTTTGAATTTGGGCGGCGGAAAAGCAGTTATCATCGGCGACCCGAATAAAGATAAAAACGAATCGATGTTCCGTGCATTCGGACGATTTGTGGACGGATTAGCCGGTAGATACATTACTGCGGAAGACGTAGGAACATCGGTCGCAGATATGGAATACGTCAGGATGGAGACAAAGTACGTTACCGGAATAGATAAAGCTCTCGGCGGAAGCGGCGACCCTTCCCCGTTCACAGCTTACGGTGTGTATGTTGGAATGAAAGCAGCGATGAAAGAATTAACCGGCAGCGATTCTTTAGCCGGGAAGAAGGTAGCCGTCCAAGGCGCAGGACACGTCGCAAAATATGTATGCGATCATTTGGCTAAAGATGGAGCGAAAATTTATGTTACGGATATATATGAAGAAAAAGCAAAAGCAATAATCGCAGATACTAAAGCTGAATACGTCCACCCCGACAAAATTTACGATGTAGATGCTGACGTGTTCTGCCCTTGCGCACTCGGCGCAATCCTCAACGATGAGACTATCCCGCGAATGAAATTCAAGATTATTGCCGGTGGTGCCAACAATCAGTTAGCCGACGAAAATAAACACGGGAAAATATTATTAGATAAGGGAATTATATATGCACCCGATTACGCAATTAATGCGGGTGGTTTAATTAACGTCGCTAACGAGCTCGAAGGATATCATCCGGAACGTGCGATGAAGCAGGCGGGTCAAATTTATGACACGATTCGCACTGTTCTGGCTATTGCCAAGAAAGAACGTATTCCGACACATGAAGCTTCGAATAAATTAGCCGAGGAGAGAATAAACAGCATCGGCAAAATTCGTCAAATCTATTCTGGCAAATCTGAATTTTCGGGACGATTCGGCGAAATCGCTATATAAATTATTTACGACATAATGGTAACATTCAGAAGACGTACAATCAGAGAAAAAGTACTACAGGTTTTATACGCTCACGAAATTTCACAAGAACCGATTACTAATGTCATTGATTACATCCTTACAGATTTGCAGAATCACAAAGCCGATTTCGATTTTGCAAAACAAATAATATATAAAGTACTTCAACACCAGGACGAATTGGACGAGATTATCAAGACAAAAGTAGCCAATTGGGAATTCAGCAGGATTGCGGTTATCGATAAATTTTTGTTGAGGATTGGAATATGCGAGTTGATATATTTCGATGAAATTCCACCAAAAGTAACTATTAACGAAGCTATCGAGATAGCTAAAAATTACAGCACAGATAAAAGCAGCAAGTTTATAAACGGTGTTCTCGATTCCGTTTACGAGCAATTAAAAAAAGATAAGAAGTTAACAAAATCGGGGCGGGGTTTAATTTCATCATCAACAACTCCGGCAAGCAAAACGTCGCGAAAAAGTAAAGAAGAATGAGTGTTGAAACCACTCATATAAATGAAAACCCACCTCCTAGTCGCTCACAAATATTCGTTTGGACGCTTTTCGATTTTGCGAACACCGCGTTTTATGTTCTGATATTAACGGTCGGTTATCCTCTTTATTTTAAAGAAGTTGTCGCAAAGGGGAATCAAAACGGAGATTTCTTATGGGGATTGGCTTTCAGCATTTCAATGCTTATAGTGGCTTTCATTTCACCAATACTTGGCGCTGTCGCTGATTACAGTGCGGGAAAAAAAAGATTCCTGCTCATCTTTACTGCAATCTGTATTGTAGCCACTTCGGGCCTTTTTTTCATCACAGAGTCGATGATTGTTTGGGGAATATTTCTTCTCATTATGGCAAACATCGGTTTTGAAGCCGGATTGGTTTTTTACGATTCATTTTTACCCGAAATCACAACGCCGCGAAGTTATGGTCGCGTATCAGGTTATGGTTTCGCGATGGGTTATATCGGGTCGTTGGTTACTTTAGCAGTTGCATATCCTCTTTTTATAAAAGGTTTCTCCTCAGAAAATATTATAAACATTCGCTATAGCTTTTTGTTGGCAGCAGGTTTTTTCTTTGTCTTCTCAATTCCTCTCTTCTTATTCCTAAAAGAAAAATCTAAAAGAGTAAATCAAAAATTCAGCTTTATTAAAGTCGGCATTCAACGCATTAAAGCTACGTTTAAAGAATTCGAAAAGCATAAAAACGTCGGCAAGTTTCTTCTCTCCTATTTTATTTATATCGACGGGATAAATACAATTATTATTTTTTCATCTATCTTTGCCAGAGAATCGCTTCAATTAGAAATTATAGACATTGTGATATTTTTTGCAATGGTCCAAACATCGGCTATCGCCGGCTCGGTTATTTTCGGGATACTTGCAGACCACTTTGGACAGAAAAAGACACTAACAGCTACACTTATACTATGGCTTGGGATCGTAGTTGTTGCATACTTTGTTACCGGTAAAATTCTTTTCTATGTAGTTGGCATATTAGCCGGTATTGCGCTGGGGTCTTCGCAATCTACAAGCCGAAGTTTAATGTCAACAATCACGCCGATCGAGAAGAAAACGGAATTTTTCGGGTTTTACAGTTTCTTCGGAAAAGCATCGGCAATTGTAGGTCCTTTAATTTTTGGTTACATTTCTTCGCAGATGAACCAACGTATTGCAATAATTTCAGTTGGAGTGTTAATACTTGTAGGTTTAATGTTGTTACAGAGAGTTATTGAAGAAAAAGCAACGCAGGAAATTCTAAGCCCAAATAATTTGTGAACTGACGAAATTAATGTTAAACTTGAAATAAACTATGCAAAATATTTTTGATAATTATATCAAATCGATTGCTTCTAAATTCTCTCACGTAGAAACAAGTGAAATGGGTTATCGTGCCGATTTTGAAATTTTACTAAAAAGGAATTTTTATATCGGTGATAATCAACCGGCGCAGAAATAGCTGAAAGACCGCAAGGGGCGTGCTTTGACAAATACGGATATCGAGCACTATCAGAAAATAATTGTCGCGCTGGTGGAAACTAATCGAATTATGAAAGAAATAGATAGTAATATTTAATATAGGAAGATTCTTGAAAAGTTTAGGAAATATTACAGACTAGAAACAATGGAAGATGAGATCATCGAACAAGATTTACAGAAGCACAGGCAGATAAACGACCGATTTACCTTTGATAATCTGTTCAGGTGCTACCTTCGATTGGGATTAGCTCACGAGGAGTGCAAAGAAGTAATTCTAAGCAATTGTTCCTTAAGTGCGCTGGTGTTTCAAGAAAGGATAGAGAACAAATACTATCTAGGGATATTTGAACAAGATAAACTGTCAATTGATTTGGTTGAACTGCGGAACGAGATCTTCACCAAACTTAGTCCAACCCATACTTATAATTAACTACGAAGAAATGTTGGCGCGGTCTCAGAAGCAATACGTAAATGTGCACCTAAAACCGTTGATGAATGGAAAGAATACTATTTTACCCAAGTTCGTAGCAAACAGCATATTGCAGATCTTGGAAGAAAACTCTATGTGAAAATTACAGAAGTAATTGCTTCTGAGGTCGAGGAAATCACTGAAGAGGACTGTATTCACTATATGATTCAATTAGTCATCGATCGCACATTCGATGGTTATACAACTGAGATTCGCACTATCTATGGTCAGCTCAAGGTCTTCTAAATGTCAAGATTGAACCTGCACCAGACGAGTGGGACAGACTGTTCAATGTGGACTTCTTCATCAGAATGAAAGATAACTACATTGGTCTTCAGATCAAGCCTGCTAGTAGTGTTTCTCACATTCCAGAAATCTTCAAGGAAAGAAATCAGCAAGCCGTAACACATCAGAAATTTACAGAGCAATACGGTGGTAAAGTGTTCTATGTTATTTCCATGAAAGAGGGAAATAATAAAGTCATTTATAACAAGGAAGTTGTCGAAGAAATCCAGACGGAGATAAGACGTTTAGGCGGATGAGTACCCTTACCGTTTGGAGAATGTGTTTTCAAGGACGTTAAACCGCGCTGCGTTGTTTTGGTTGAGATTGGCTCCGATTATAATACTTTACAATAATCTTAATAATAGATAACCATTAGCATTAAGCCTTCCTTTATTTGCTTTTTCCCTTAAATTTTCAAAAAAATGAATGTTAATGTGAAAAAATTAATATACTTGATAAAAGTCTGACTATAAATAAACAATATTCTCTCCTTGATGATAGAGCGAGAGAAACAACATAAGATAATCTTTCAAGTGACGGATAATTAAAAAGTTTTTCTTTATATGCTCGTGTCCGTTCTCACCCAATCGTTTAGCATAATCTGGATTCTGCAGTAATTGCTTTAGTGCAAAAGCCGTACCTTCAATTGTATGAGTCAATAAACCTGAGTACTTATTTGTAATCTGTAAAGGGATACCACCAACAGCACCAGCGATTACCGGTTTGGATTTCCAGAGAGCTTCGGCAACTGTTAATCCAAAACCTTCACGGAGTGATTTTTGCAACACCACGGAAGATGCCCGCTGCAAAGCATTTATCTCAATATCGCTTGCCGGTGGAAGTAATAATAGAAAAATATCTTTATCACCGCCAACAGCTTCTTGAACTTCGGCGAGTACTTTTTCCCCCTCAGGATCATCAGTAGCGCCACCGCCCGCAAGAACGAGTTGACAATCTACATACTTTTTAACTTGACGATAAGCTTTTACAACTCCGACCGGGTCTTTGAGATAATCGAAGCGTGATATCTGTGTAACGATAGGACGTTTATTATCAATATTAAACTGTTCAAGAACACGCTCTATAGTCTCCTGCGGTAAATCACGATTCTTATCGCTCAAAGGGTCAATCGATGGGGATATGAGAACTTGCGGGATTATAAGCTGACGAGCAAACGATGGAGCAGAAAAAATACTAATGTTGTATTTCTCAATATAATTTTTCAGAAAATTCCAAGTAAATTCATCAGGCCTCGAAAAATCTATATGGCATCTCCATATCCACTTTTGATCTTTAATTTTTTGTTCCACGAGTCCAATTGGTTGCGGGTCGTGAATGAACATAATATCTCCCACCAAATCCATACTCGCTGCATTTATTCTATTTGTTTCGACAAATATGTCTATTTCTTCTTGAGTAAAATTCACTTTCCCGCCGTGTAAAGCGTTGTGCATTTTTTTGGTAACCTGATAGAACTTCTCATCGCCTTTTATCACATCCCATCGGGCATCAACACCGATGTCTTTCAGAAGCGGAATCATACGGATTAGAATTTCTGCCACACCACCCCCCACTGCGGTCGAATTTACGTTCTGTATGACCTTGCCTGATAATCTGCTCGCAAAAAGCTCAAGCTCATCTATAACCTCACCACCAACAACCGGTTCGTAATCTCTAATTTTAAACATTTGCAACCTCCTCGATTCGTTTAGCGATAAGT